>CAIRYE010000054.1 GCA_903882765.1 uncultured Anaerolineae bacterium | reverse complement strand
GACTTGAGATGATAGATATGTCAGCAGGATCCTCTGTTTTCCTGATCACATAACCGCCATAACTCGTGCCGGTTCTTTCCCAGCCGTTCACTTGCGTTCGAGTGAAGGAAAAAGGGGTTGGTACTTTCACTTGAATATCGGCAAGCTTACCGATCGATATCCAAGCTTCTTTGGCCCCAGCGCTTAGAGCTGGGTCAATAAGGTAACCAACGATGGGCGCACCAAGAGCAACGGCAATCAAACCGCCAACTGTTCCTGTTGTCACCTTCATAAAATCACGTCGGCTAAAGGGTTTCGAACCTGACATGCAAACCTCCTACGGCGATAGAAATAAGTTTGGACTGTGCTAGATTATTAAACGTATCAAAAATTAATACAATTTACCTTATAGGATTATAAAGGCGTAAGCGGAGATTACGAATGGAATTGTGAACTAAAATGGGATGATAATTGTCACCTTTTGTAAGAAATTTTGTGTGATATTGATGAAAACTAATTATCAGTGGGTATAATGAAAGAATTATTGTGCTATTAGCAAGGATAATATTTATCCACTCGCGGTATTGGGGTGAGATGAGAGAAAATCCCAAAACAAGTTATAGGAGGATTCGATGGGCTTGAGCCGAAATGTAAACCTGGCAGCCGGCTTACGGTACAAAGGACAAGGTCCGATGCTAACCTTTGTTCTTCATCGTATTGGCGGGTTGGGTATTGCCCTGTTTGTTGGTATTCATTTGTTATCTTCATATTTTGGTGGCACTGTGGGCCAAGCCGCAAACGCGATCTACGAAAGCTGGAGCTTTCAGTTAGTGATCTTCTTTTGCGCCTTATTCCATGCCATCAACGGCCTTCGAATTACCATCCTAGATCTTTGGCCAAAATTGATCCCCTTTCAACGGGAAGCGATTTGGGTTGAGTGGGCGGTATTCATTCCTATTTACGCCATCGCAGCTTGGATCATAGTCAATAATGGCATTGCGGGTTAGGAGAAAAAATGGCAAAACGAACCCTTCCCTTAAATAAACGTGGTTTTAACTTTGAATCACAAATGTGGATCTTTACGCGTCTGTCCGCGCTTGGAATGTATCTCTTCATCCTGATCGGCATCATCGGCGCGTTGGTTATGGGCGCTCGCACACAGATGAATATGGCGGACGTCATTCGCTGGGGCATTATGCCTCAGATCTCTCACGTAGTGAATACGAATGTAACCGATACAGTGCTCTGGGAATCCATCCTGTGGAAATTGACCGGGTCTGCTCTTGTTTTACTTGCGGTTTCCCATGGCGTTCATGGATTGGTGGTCATTGCGGATGATTACATTGCCTCGAAGTTGGGTCGACAGATTGTTAGGTTGATCAGTATGGTCGCAATGGCATCCTTCACTTTTATCGCATTGTACATTGTTTGGAAATAGGACGGTTGCTTAATGAATAATCACCAATTTGACGTTATCGTAGTAGGCGCTGGCGGCGCTGGCTTAATGGCTGGTTTGTATGCCTCCCGCACCGCTAAGACCGCAGTTATCAGCAAGTTATATCCAACTCGCTCCCATACTGGGGCTGCTCAGGGTGGCATAAGCGCCGCTTTAGGCAACCTGGAAGAAGACCGCATTGAATGGCACACCTATGACTCTATTAAAGGGTCGGATTATTTAGGCGATCAAGATGCTATCGAATTTATGTGCCAAGAGGCCCCTCAGGCTGTTCTGGAACTTGAACACATGGGTTTACCCTTTGACCGTACCCCTGAAGGTCGTATTTCACAACGCCCCTTTGGCGGCCATACTAACAACGATACCGGCAAGCCTGTTAGCCGTGCCTGCCACGCCGCTGACCGCACCGGCCATATGATTCTGCAAACCCTGTACCAACAATGCATCAAAAATGATGTTAATTTTTATGATGAGTACCAAGTTGTAGACCTGCTCACCAACAACGGTAAAGCGGTTGGTGTTATTGCCGTCGAACTTTCCAGCGGTGAACTGCACACTTTTCACGCAAAGTCCGTCATTCTCGCCACAGGCGGGCATGGCCGTATCTTTGAAGTAACCTCCAACGCCTACGCCTACACCGGTGATGGTGCCGCTTTAGTTCTTCGCAAGGGCATCCCATTGGAAGATCTTGAGTTTTTCCAATTCCATCCCACTGGCATTTACAAACTCGGTATTCTTATCACCGAAGGTGTTCGTGGCGATGGCGGCGTGCTTATCAATGGAAACGGCGAACGATTTATGCCGAAATATGCCCCATCGGTCAAAGACCTGGCCTCCCGCGATGTAGTTAGCCGCGCTATCTACACCGAGATCCGCGAAGGTCGCGGCATTGGCGGCTCCAATTATGTTTATTTGGATGTTCGACCTGAAACAGTGAATAAATATGCCGCCCTCGATGGACGCACTAACCCTGATGGCTCGGCTTATACCGTAACCGGCGAAGAGATCCTCAAGAAGTTACCTGATATCATCGATTTCTGCCGGGTTTACCTTGGCGTAGACCCTGTTACCCAAATGATGCCCATCCAGCCAACCGCCCACTACACTATGGGTGGTATTCCTACCAACAAATTTGGCCAAGTTATTGTAGATGATAAGAATACGGTCTACCCCGGCCTTTACGCCGCTGGCGAATGCGCCTGTGTATCGGTGCACGGTGGTAACCGCCTTGGTACCAACTCCTTGTTAGATCTGGTCGTGTTCGGTAAATACGCTGGCCTTACTGCGGCTGAATATGCCAACAAGACAGATTTCGAATCACTACCCTCTGGTTCTGAGGAAGAAATAAAGGCCCTCTTCGATGCCATGAAACATGGCTCTGGCACCGAGAACGCTTTTGATATTTCCACCGCCATGAAAAGCGTCATGTTTGACTTGGTTGGCATTTATCGAACTGAGAAGGACATGGAGAAGGCTATCGAGAAGGTGCGCGAGTTGCAAGTTCGCTACAAAGAGATCAAAGTTGCTGATACCGGTAAGATCTTCAATACTGATCTGATCAATGCCTGGGAATTAGGCAATATGCTTGAGATCGCCGAATTGATCGCGATCAGCGCTCTCAACCGCAAAGAATCTCGCGGTGGTCATTCACGCGAGGATTATCCCAAGCGAAATGATGTGGAATGGCTGAAACATACCTTGGTCAAAAAAGAGAATGGCAAGGTTGAACTTAATTACAAGCCTGTCACCATCACCAAATATCAACCAAAAGAACGCGTTTATTAGTAGAGGCGCCAATGAATGTAACTCTGAAAATATTCCGCTTCAATCCTGAAGTCGATAAAAAATGGCACTACGAGACCTACACCCTTGAAGCGGTCGAGACCGATCGCGTTCTTGACTTGCTCGAAAAAGTGAAGGGTTATCAGGATGGCACGCTCTCCTTCCGCCGTTCCTGCGCTCACGGTGTTTGTGGCTCTGATGCCCTGCGCATTAACGGCAGAAACTTGCTCGCCTGCAAAGCCCTTGTTCGCGATGTTGGCACTACCATCACCATCGAGCCGCTTCTTGGGCTAAAAGTCGTGAAGGATCTGATCGTGGATATGACCAAATTCTTTGAGAATTATCGCGAAGTCATCCCTTACTTTGTCAACAATAGCCCACTGCCCGCTGATGGAAAAGAGCGCCTGCAAAGCCCCGCACAGCGCGAGCGTTTTGATGAGACCACCAAGTGCATCTTATGCGGTGCTTGTACCACCTCCTGCCCCTCCTACTGGGGCCACGAAAGCTACCTTGGACCAGCCGCGTTGATGACCGCGCACCGCTTCATCTTCGATAGCCGCGACGAAGCCGCCGCTGAACGATTGGAGATCCTCAGCGAAACCAATGGTGTTGCCCGCTGCCATACCGTTTTCAACTGCACAATGGCCTGTCCTCGTGAGATCCAGATCACCCAAGCGATCGGTGAACTGAAGATGGCAATGATCACTGGTAATTTAGATTAATTTCAAGTTCATCCAATAACGATAAACAGCTGCCAAGAACTTTGGCAGCT
>CAIRYE010000053.1 GCA_903882765.1 uncultured Anaerolineae bacterium | reverse complement strand
GGTCAGCTACATCCTCCATATCTACCAGTTCACGCATATCATCCAAGCTCGAACTTGCCTCACTTGCAATTTGATCCTCTAATTCGATCGCGCGGGTTTTCCATTCTTCGAAGGATATAATTCCCTCATTCCCGGGTTCCATCAAGGATTCGTCTAATTCCACCTGAACGGTTGTCTCCTCGAAATCGATCGTCACCAAAATTCTAGAGATTGGCATATCGGGGTCTAGTTCCACTTCGCTACTGATCTCATGTACAGCTTCCCCTCGCTCGGTTTCAGTAACCGAGCAATCAATAAAACCATCTTTTACAGCGATAGAGCCGCTATCCGGTGAATCGGCGGGGAAACTCCAATGAAAATGACGATAAGCACCCTCGATCTTTTCAACGATCGCGGCCACGATCGCATTGCTGCTGTAAACATTTTTAAAAGTGTCGATCATTTCGGGGGTTAGTTCTATTTCTTCATCCAGAGGCGTATTATCTTCCGCAATTGGTTGCGGCTCGCTCTTTTCAGGCGTTATATCTTTTTCGCCTTCCAAATTTTCCGTCTCCTCATCATCCACCCATTCCTTATCCGGATGCACATCATACAAAATACTATTAATATGATCAATAATTTCGTAGTCTTCAATCACTTCGCTTTCTTCATAATCAAAATACAGGTCAAGATCCTTGATACCCTCCTCAAATTGCTTTCGGGTTAGGCTGTCCTCCAGTATTTTCTTATACTCACTAGCTTTCATAAAAACCCCCTCCTGAAAAAGTGAACGCGGTTTCGCCAGATAATTGGCGACGAAGTTTCGGTTGTGAATAGGGGCTTTGCGACCTCGAATTCCCCCAGGCACAAATTGCTTACATCCTTAATTTTACTTAACTTCGCCAGTTTGTGTGTAAGAAATATATAAGTTTTATCCCCAAAAGCCTCCCACCCACCCTTCCCTCATCTTCCTACCAACTACTCTAGCCACAGCCCAAAGCCCACCCTCCGCTCTTCTTTGTACCCTTGGTGCCTTTGTGTGAACCCGCACTTGATCTATCCACAGCCCTTCCTCCCGCCCGAGGCTCTTCTTTGCACCTTTGCGCCTTAGCGTGAAACCGCTCTTGATCTATCCACAGCCTCCCCCCCCGAGGCTCTTCTTTGCGCACTTTGCGCCTTAGCGTGAACCCGCTCTTGATCTAACCATCCCCCCCAACCCCCATTTCCCCCCTTTACAAACTACCCTTTCTTTGAGAAACTTAAAACGCAAGGTAGTGTTATAGATAGTAATTCTAAACACTGCCACATTTCAAATAGAGGCAGTCATGGATCTGAGCGACGAAGAGATCGTTCGCCTGGCAAGTGAGGGCGATAAAGACGCGTTCGGTATGTTATACGAACGCAATATCGATCGAATTTACAGTTATGTGTATTACCGCACCGGCAATGTTCACGATGCTGAAGACCTTACAGCGCGTGTCTTCCAACGGGCGATGAACCACATCAAAAACTACACCGATCGCGGCGTGCCCTATTCCGCCTGGCTTTATCGCATTGCCCACAACCTCATCGCCAACTGGCACCGCGACCGCAGCCGCAAGCAAGAGATCTCGCTCACCGATACACCCTTGGTCTCCCGCGCCGAAGCGCCCGAAGCCAACGTAATGGAAACACAGCAACGCGAACACCTGCTCAAGATCATTCGCAAGCTGCCCGCCGAACGACAAACCCTGATCATCCTCAAGTTTGTCGATCACCTCTCCAACGCGGAGATCGGCGTGATCACCGGCCGCAGCGAAGGAGCGATCAAAAGCTTGTACCACCGCACCCTCCTCTCCATCCGAGAAATTGTCGGGGAAGGAGATGAATTCAACTTTTAGACCATAGGAGAAATGGATATGCTCAGGATCATTACAGATGGCGCCGCCGATTTACCCGAAAGTTGGAAAAAAGACTTTCAGATCGAACAGATCCCCGTAAACATCCAATTTGGGGAAAAAACCTACCTGCAGTACATCGATCTCGATAACGACGGATTCTTCCGGAAAATTGAAGAAACCAAGAGCATCCCCAAAACTTCACAACCTACCCCCTACCAATTCGTAGAATTCTACAAAAAACACGCCGAACCCGGCGATACCATCCTCTCCATCCACGTCACCAGCAAACTCTCTGGCACCTACGCCTCTAGCATCGCCGCCGCCAAAGAGCTCGAAGGCACCTTCAACGTCATCCCCTTCGATTCCGCCAACGGCTCCATAGCCATCGGCTACATGTGCCGCGAAGCGCGCATCCTCGAACGCCAAGGCAAATCGATGGAAGAGATCCTGGCGCGTCTCGAAGTCCTACGCCAAACCTCCCGCCTGCTCTTCACCCTCGATACCCTCGAATACGCCCGCATGGGCGGACGCGTCAGCGCCATCACCGCCACCCTTGCTTCGCTCATCAACCTAAAACCAGTCGGCAAACTCATCGATGGCCTGCTCGAGATCACCGAAAAAGTACGCACCCGCAAAGCCTCCATCGACCGCCTCATCGAGATGGCCCAAGAAGAATACGGCGACCGCCCCATCTTCCTCGGCGCACTCTACATCCGCGATAAAGCCGCCGGCGATACCCTGGCGCTAAAAGTAAAAGAACTGTTCAACATCAAAGAGATGGAAACCATCGAGATGTCCATTTCTCTGGCGGCAAATTTTGGCCCGGGCACCCTTGGGCTGATGATCATTCCATTGGAGCAATAAATGAAGGAAACCAACACCAACGCCGAACTCAACGCCCTGGAAAACGATCTATCGTCGTTTCTAAAACCTGTCCGGCCATCCAAGCAATACATCACAAAAATGCGCGACCGCATCCACTTCCAACCCACCATGGAGCTGCGCAACCCCCTCGCCGAGAACCGCAAACTGCTCTACACCCTCGGCGGTGTCCTCACCGGCAGCCTACTGCTAATCACCGTGGCAAGAGCCTTCTTCTTCCTCTTCCGCCACGACAAAGCCTAAACACCAGGCTAGGAACACAAAACAGAGTTGGTCTCTCCAAATCAAATAAAGAGACCAACCCTGTTTTTCTATTTAAGCAAACAAACAATTACACCCCAACCGCTCCCACCTAGTACGAGGACCCCTAGCGGTTGCCCTTGTTCTACACGGCCCCCGAAGCAAACTCTCGCGTAGCTGCTTGGCGCTGACAAGCAGGTTGGCGCCAGCCAACAAGCCCTCCCCCCCGCCAAACATCAACCCCTCCAGATCGCGCCATACCCCTACGCCAGCAAAAACCCCCACCAAGGCAAAGCCTTCCGTAGGGTTTCGGCAAGACGAAACCTGTTGGCGCCAGCCAACAAGCTCTTCCCCACGCCAAACATCAAAACCCGCACGTCGCGCCATTCCCCAACGCAAACAAAAAGCCCTACCAAGGCGAAGCCTTCCGTAGGGTTTCGGCACGACGAAACCTGTTGGCGCCAGCCAACCCGCCCTTCACCCACCAAGATCCAAAACCCCACAGATCGCGCCATCCCCCAAAGCCAGCAAAAAGCCCTACCAAGGCGAAGCCTTCCGTAGGGTTTCGGCATGACGAAACCTGTTAGCGCCAGCCAACCCGCCCTTCACCTACCAAGATCCAAAACCCGGCACATCGCGCCTTCCCCCAACGCGAGCAAAAAGCC
>CAIRYE010000052.1 GCA_903882765.1 uncultured Anaerolineae bacterium | reverse complement strand
TGTGCGACGAGATCGTTTACCAATCAGAATTCTCCCGCACTTGGTGGAATGAACGATTTGGGGCTGTGGAAAAACCATCAACAGTTATTTATAACGGCGTAGATCTGCAAACCTATACTCCAAAAGTACGTCCAAAGTATCCCCCGTTCAGAGTTCTGGTAGTAGAAGGATCAATGGGCGGCGGCTACGAATCTGGATTGGAGAACGCCATTTTGTTGACCAAAGGGCTGCTTGCCCGCAATATGGCGGTAGAGCTGCAAGTGGTTGGAGAAGTTGAACCTACCTTACAAAAAAGCTGGGAATCTAAGATCGAGTTTCCCATTCTGTGGACGGGAAAAGTACCGCGGGAGCGGATCCCTGAGATCGATCGCGGAGCCCATGTGCTTTTTTCCGCGGATATCCATCCCGCTTGTCCCAACTCGGTAATGGAAGCGATGGCTTGCGGATTACCGGTTGTTTCGTATAATACCGGTTCGTTAAATGAACTTGTTACGGATGACTGCGGGCAGGTGGTGGCTTATGGCAGCAACTCTTGGCGATTAGAAAACCCTATCATCGATAATCTGGTAGATGGCGCGGAGATGATCCTTAAGGATTGGGATCGATTCAGTAAAAATTCTCGACAAAGGGCTGAGGAACTTTTTGGTTTAGAGTTGATGGTTGATAAATATTTGGATGTTTTGTTAGGATAATCATGGTTTCGATAAAAAAAATTCTCTTCGGCGGTTTTACTACTATCTCTAAAATTCTCCCTAATGGGGTAAAACAAAAAATGTATTCTTTGCCGGTTGTCGCTTCGGTTTTTCGTAAAGCGCTTAATTCAACGGTAGAGGATGGTCTTTCAACGGTAGAAATTACCGCTGGCAGCTTGAAGGGCACCCTGATCGAGCTAAATATGAAGAAAGAAAAAAGCCGCTGGTTGGGTACCTATGAACCAGAACTGGAACAAGCTTTGATGAAATACGTTAAAGAGGGAATGGTTGCCTACGATGTTGGCGCAAACATAGGGTATGTAACCCTGTGGTTCTCCAAATTTGTTGGGGATACTGGAAAGGTAGTGAGTTTTGAACCATTACCGGCTAACGCACAGCGTATTCGAAAAAACATCTCCCTTAATAAGATCAACAATGTGCAGCTTATTGAAGCCGCTGTGATCGATCAAGAAAAGTCAGTCACTTTTTATGAACACGAGTCGGTTGGAATGGGCAAGGCAGAAGGTTCCGCCGGCAGAACCGATCAGCAATATAAAAATAGCTTTGAAGTAAAAGGTATCTGCCTTGATGATTTGGTTTACAAACAGAATACGCCCAAACCTTCCATTATCAAGATCGATATTGAAGGCGGTGAGGTATTAGCTCTTCCCGGTATGCTGCGGATCATCCGTGAGGAGAAACCGATCCTAATGCTTGAGCTGCATGGCCCGGAATCAGAACGGGTAACCTGGGAGTTATTGACCGGCAACGGGTATTCGTTATACGCGATGGATAACGACTCGGTGAAACTGAACTCGATCGACCAACTAAAATGGAAAGCGTACGTTATAGCCCTTCCTACTACCGGATAACGCATGACTGAAATCTTTGATGGCAAATTAGGTGTACTCCAGCGGGTAAAACCATCCTATCGCGTTCCCTTCTTTGATTGTCTTGCCGCTCGTTGTTCCAACGGGATGGCACTTTTTGCCGGTGAACCTGTGGCTATGGAGTCCATTGCTACGGATGCACAGCCCACAATTGCCCGTTTAGAGCCTGTAAATAACATCCACTTATTTGACCCATCAAGCCATTTTTACGCCTGTTACCAACAAAACCTCTTTTCGCGGCTTAGGGAATGGAACCCAGACGCGTTGATCGTAGAAGCCAATTACCGCTATCTATCTTCTGGCAGGGTGATCCGTTGGATGAGATCTAAAAACCGCCCCGTTGTTGGCTGGGGGCTTGGCGCGAAATCGCTTCCTACGCCCTTACGGCATGTTAGGGATTCTTTTCTAAAACAATTCGACGCGATGATCGCCTATTCAGAAAATGGAGCCGAGGAGTATGCCCGGCTTGGTATCCCTTCTTCGAAAATCATTGTCGCGCGCAACGCGGTAACGGATGCCCCCAGCGGACCTGAACCAGTGCGGCAGGCGGGAGTTGTTAAAAGACCAGTTGTTTTGTTTGTTGGCCGATTACAAGAGCGAAAAAGGGTTGGCGCGTTGATCCAGGCTATCGCGAAGATCCCCGAACGGATCCGTCCAGACCTGATGATCGTGGGAGATGGGCCAGAAGCTGAATCGCTGCGTTTGTTGGCGCAAGAGCGTCTTCCTTCGACCGTTTTTGCCGGCTACCAAGATGGAGAACGACTGGCTGATCATTTTCGAAAGGCGGACCTTTTTGTTCTGCCAGGCACCGGCGGTTTGGCGATCCAACAAGCGATGTCGTTTGGGCTGCCGTTGATTGTGGCTGAGGGTGACGGCACCGAACAAGATCTGGTTACGACAAAAAATGGTTGGTTGGTTGAGCCAGGCAACGACGAACAATTATTCTCTACATTACTCACTGCCCTACAAGACCCTGCGCGCCTCCTTGAAATGGGCAGAGAATCCTTTCGGATCGTTAAGACCGAAATAAATATTCAAGCAATGGCAAATAATTTCATTCACGCGATCAATATCGCGAAAAAGTAAAGAGATATGCAAACAAATTCACCTATTATCAAGATCGAAAAACTTAGCAAGACCTACAAAGTCGCGGAGCGAGACCCTGGATTCAAAGCAGCGGTCAAGAGCTTTTTTAAGCGCAAGTATAAGGATGTAAAAGCTGTGGATGGGGTTAGTTTTGAGCTTGCCCCTGGCGAGATCGTTGGCTTTTTAGGTCCCAATGGCGCTGGAAAAACAACCACCCTAAAAATGCTTTCTGGTTTGCTTAATCCCACTTCGGGCAATGCTAATGTTCTTGGGTACACCCCTTGGGAATTAAAGAACGATTACCTAATGGCAATTACCCTGATCATGGGGCAGAGAAATCGCTTGTCGTGGGATATTCCAGCCGCCGATTCCTTTTTGCTTAATCAAGCGATCTACCGCATCAGTGATGAAGACTATAAAAAAACGATGAACGAGCTGGATGAGCTACTTGATCTGTCGCCCATCATAAAAAAACCAGTACGCAATCTTTCACTTGGTGAACGCATGAAGTGTGAGTTGGCGGCCGGCCTGATCCATAAACCAAAGATCCTGTTTTTGGATGAGCCGACCATTGGTTTAGATATCACCGCTCAGGTCAAGATCCGCGAGTTTTTGCGTGAATACAACCGCCGAAACAACGCGACCATCATTCTTACGAGCCACTATATGGCCGATGTGACCGCCTTGTGCGAGCGTGTGGTCATTATTCACCAAGGCTGCCTCAAATATGATGGCGCGCTCAGCGAGCTCTCCCGTAAGATCGCCCCCTTCAAGGTGATCGGCATCCGCTTGGAAAAAGTGGGCTCCTTTGACCTGTCCAAATACGGCAAGCCTACCACTGGCGAAAACGGTGAAGAAATGTCCTATATTGAGGTTCCTGCCGCCGAAGCCACCAAAATTACTTCCCGAATTCTCAATGAGATGCCTGTTCACGACATTACGATCTCAGACCCTCCGATCGAATCGGTGATCGAGCAAGCCTTCCATGGTTAGTTCTATGATCAATATTTACAAGCACTTTTTCTTTGTTACCTGGGCTGAGCTTTGGCAATATCGGGCAAATATGTTGATGTACCTGCTTTATTGGCTAGTATCGCCCGTGATCTATTTAGCCGTTTGGACTTCGATCGCCGCAGCCAATGGTAGTGTCAATGGCTACACCGTCAATGACTTTATTACCTATTACCTCACCTTGTTGGTAGTAGATCAACTCACTTCAAATATCACGGTTCATATTTTGGCGCACAAGATCAAAGAAGGCACCATCTCTTCTGAATTGAGCCGGCCAATACATCCTGTCCTTTCAAATACCTTGGTCTACAATATTGCCAACAAGGGTCTAGCCATGATTGGTTTTATCCCAGTCTGGATCATCTTGTTTGCCCTATTTAAACCTGATTATTCCGCGGTTACATCGGGGAATGTCTTGCTGGCGATCCCCGCTATGCTGCTCGGATTTGTGATCGGGTTTCTACTAAGCGCGGCGATCACATGCATCGCTTTTTGGACCACCCATGTTTACTCGATCCATGAGATCTATTTTTCGGTGCTTGTTATGTTTTCTGGCCAATTTGTTCCGTTAAAGCTGATGCCAACCATTGTTCAAACCGTTTCGG
>CAIRYE010000051.1 GCA_903882765.1 uncultured Anaerolineae bacterium | reverse complement strand
GCGAAAAGGATTGGGCGTTTTTGCCAACCTTCGCCCGGTAAAAGTTCATCCCGATCTATTTGATTTCTCCCCTATCAAAAAGGAGAAGCTGGTTGGCGTAGATATGCTGGTGATCCGAGAGTTAACCGGCGGTCTTTACTTCGGCTGGCCAAAGGGCCGCGATGTGAAAGACGGCCGTGAACGCGCCGTGGATACCATGGAGTATTACGACTACGAGATCAAACGTGTAGTAGAGCTTGCCTTCGAAATGGCGAAGGGCCGCAAGAAAAAAGTGACTTCGGTGGATAAAGCGAACGTGCTTGAATCTTCTCGATTATGGCGCCAGATCACCGTTGAGATCGGTAAAAAGAATTCTGAAATTGAACTGGAGCACATTTTAGTAGATACTGCAGCAATGCGCTTGGTGACCGGACCGGCCTATTTGGATGTAGTCGTAACCGAGAATATGTTTGGCGATATTCTTACGGACGAAGCCTCTGTTTTAGCTGGATCAATGGGTATGCTCCCTTCCGCTAGTTTAGGTTCAAGTGGGCCAGGTTTATACGAGCCCATTCACGGCTCCGCTCCCGATATCGCTGGTAAGGGCATTGCCAACCCCATTGGAACTATCTTGTCCCTCGCTCTATTGTTCCGATATTCCTTAAAATTGAATAGCGAAGCTGAAAGCATCGAAAAGGCGGTAGACCAAGCCATCACCTCCGGGGCTCGCACCACGGATATAGGTGGAAAATTAAACACAAAGCAAATGACAGATGTCATCTTGGGTAATATTCAAAATAATTGAAATAAAGGATGGTGACCGATGGGAATGGAATCTAAATACGTTTGGATGAATGGCGAGCTCGTTGATTTTGAAAAAGCGACCCTGCACTTCCTTACCCCCGCATTACATTACGGAATGGCCTTATTTGAAGGGATTCGATCCTATAAAACGGATGCCGGAGCGTCTATATTTCGCTTGCAAGAGCACTCCGAACGGCTGATCGAGTCTGCCGAAATTGTAGGTTTCAGAAATTTAAAATGGACCCCCAAGGATATCTACCAAGGGTGTATTGACGTGGTAAAGGCCAATGGCTTTGGCGATTGTTATATTCGCCCGTTACTTTACCTCACCGATGGCGGCTGGAATCTGAATGTGGATCTTGGACAAGGTTCCCTTGGCATCGCTGCTTGGGAATGGAACAATTATTTTGGACAAGATACCCTCGATAAAGGGATCCGGGCAAATATTTCCTCCTTCACCCGTCACCATGTAAATGTGAATATGACCAAATCGAAGGTTGCCGGCAATTACAACAACAGCTTTCTTGCCAAAACAGAATCTGTTCGGCTTGGTTTTGATGAAGCTATCCTACTTGATCCTCAAGGTTATGTTGCTGAGTGCACCGGCGAGAATATCTTCGTGGTGAACAAAGGTGTTATCTACACCCCGGCGACCGCCCCAGTGCTGGAAGGCATCACCCGCTATTCCATCGCCAAGATCGCCAATGATCTAGGATATGAAATAAAAGAACAGGCACTCAGCCGAGATCAGCTCTACAAGGCAGATGAGGTATTTGTTTGCGGCACAGCGGCTGAAGTGATAGGTTTATGTGAGATCGATTTTAGAACCATCGGCAGCGGAAAATCAGGACCCATCACCTCCAAGATACAAAAAGTCTTCCACGAAGCCATCCGTGGGAACGATCCAAGGTATGCTTCTTGGTGTACACCAGTAAAATAAAACAACAAAAAACGCCGCTTACAATGTGGCGTTTTTTGTTCCAATAGTTTATTCAGTGATTGTTTTCCAGTGCCAGATAAATACATCACCAATTTTTCCGTGAAATTTCATAAATTTATTTCCAACAGAAAAATCATTCGCTAGAAAGCCATAAGTCAGAGGGTTAGCGTCTTTATATACCGCAACCCATCCGGTTGGATAGGGATCGATCACTGTTTCCAAGCTTAATTTTTGTTTCACAATCAATGGGCGATAAGATAAGATCAACGGATCTCTGATCTGGTTTCCGTTCAATTCATTGTAACGATAGAAACTATTGGAAAGGAATACTTCATTTACAGCCATATTTTTGGCAAGATACTCATAAGCCGGTTGCGCGGAATAATGCGGTATGCTGGTCACAAAATGGTTTTCTCCGCCTTCAAATGTGAAGATGCGTTGTATCGATTGATAATTGGTACAAAAGGTAAAGAAGATAAGGGAGAATACAAAAACCTGTAACGACTTATTCTGGGTCGAACGGATCAGGTTTTTATACACCCAATAAAACAAGATGGCCGCTATCGGTACTAAATGAAAAACGATCACAACACCATAACGTATTCTTGGTATGACCTTAAACGAAAACATAAATAGCGACATATAGGTAAAAACAAGCGCAAAGGTAGTAGTCAGTAGGAAGAGGACTTTTCCTTGTTTTTCTTGTACGTTCATCATCGATTTGATGAGCAATATAATTGTTATCGCGAAGAACAAGTAACCGATCTGAGGGAAAAATGAATTCCAATTTCGATCCGGATTGTTTACAAGAGAGTCAAAAAATTTTATTGTGGGGTATTCAATTAAATTTCCCGTTTTTATAAAATAATAGAGTCGATGTGAGCTGATCAAAGCAGCTACTAAACTGACAATGGATATAAATAAGCCAGCAATTTTTTTTCTAATTGCTATCGATCGATTTGCGAGAATCAACAGGCCCGCTAACCCGATAAAGGCGACGTAATTGATCATGATCACGCTGATTACCGAAGAACGGTCAAAAATTGGAAAGTAAACCAGTAATAGAATAGCCCAAAGTAATTTCCATTTATTTTTAATGAAGAATTCTTTCTTTGGTTCAAATTCAACGGCGAAACCAGTTAGAAGATCAAGCGTAAAGAAGATAAAAATTGGAACGATGGCATATTCCCGAACGTTTCTAGCCAGCGCTATGATCAAGGGATTGACGGTGAACAACAACACCGAAGCCATTGCCACGATCGGATTGATTTTTTTTCCAAGATTGAATAAGGGAAAAATGGCGACCATGTTCAAGATCGCCATCGGTATTCTGGCTGTTAATAGACTCACGCCCACGAGTTTGAAGGACAACAAAATTGGAATCGTAACGGTTAGAAACCCTCGTGTATAGTCGCTTGGTAAACCGTTCAATAAAAGATAAGCAGCATGAGTATGGGTATATTCATCCACTTGTGGAGGAAATTTATCAAGATTGATCAACCTCAAAATTGAACCAATGACAAACACTACCGCCAAGAATATCCATTTAAATCTTATTGAATCTAACAAGGATTCCGTACTATTTAGAATGGGTGAGGTAAATTGAAAAAATGGAGTATCAGAGTTGAGTGGAATTTGGATCAAAAGGATTGCTAGCAGAAAGTAAAAAATGAACAGTTGGATAGGTTCAAATAGAAAAAAGGATCGCTGATTCGAATCAGTGAAAATGAAAAGTGAATAAAATCCGACCAGTACGACATTAGAAAACATAAACAAAATTGCTTGCGCCGATGAAAATGTGAATTTATATTGTTCATTGGGAAAAACCTGGATCAATGAACGAATTAAACAAATCTCAAAAAATAAAACAAAAACAATTTGATTTCTGTAACCAAATAAATTAGTTGGTAACGATAAATATTCCTGGAAAAGGATCAATAGACTGATGATTACGGTTGATAAGATCAATAAAAACAAAGGGATTGGAACTTTTTTTAGAATCACTTTACGGCTCTGACCTTTCGAACATAAATTGGAAAAAACAGATAACGAAGAAGATGAGTTGTTGGATATAGTGTTTGTTTTTATTCCCCGTACACTTCATTCGATCGTACTCCATCTCCAAATAAACACATCGCCTTTACTCCCCAGGTATTCAAAAACTTTTGACCCAGAAACAAAATCATGTAGGGGGAATCCATTATCCTGCGGATATGCGCCTTCGTATAAAGCAACCCAACCATGTTCATAAGGGTCAAGTACTTGGCTAATGTCCATATGCATTTCATTGATCTGATTGAAATTAATATAGATCGGATCCCTCATACCATTTCCATTCAGCTCATTAAACCAATAAAAAGAGTTGGACAACAAGGGTTCGTTGGCTTCCATGCGTTTTGACAAATAACGGTAGGCGGGTTTGGCGATGTAATGATGATTGTTGGTTAGGAAATGACTCGACCCTCCTTCAAAGGTATACAACTTTTCAAGAGATGGGTAATTGATCCAAAAGAGGCAAAAAAACAAAATGATAATGACAAACCGAAGTCTTTGATCCCCAATCTGTTTCAAAATGATGGATTGGATCCAATAGTAACTAGACGCGACAATGGGGAGAATATGGTATGTGAGTAAAACACCATAGCGAAGGCGTGGGTCAAGTTTCCCATTGAAGATAAATAGCGATAAATAACCGATTACAAAAATGGTTGAAAGGCTGATGAGAAAGAGAACGTTTTGGCGTGGATCTTTAAAATTAAGTAGGGACCGAACAAAGAGAACTAAGGTTGTTAGTAAAAATACAACTCCGATCTGTGGTAAGAAATAATTCCAATTTTGGAATTTATTATTGAACAGCGCTTCAATAAATTGGAATGTGGGATATTCTCCAAACGAACCAGTTTTTATTAAATGTTTAAACTTTCCGGTTTCCACTAGGGTTATACCAAGACCTAGTAATGAAAAAAGAAAAACATTGATCTTAATTTTTATACTCAAATTTTTAGTTAGGCATAGGTGAATGTACCCCAAAATAAAAAAGGCGATAAAAATACCCATGATTATGCTAATGATCGACGACCTATCAAACAGCGGAAAATAAAACATAAGGGTAAAAAGAGGTAGGAACAACCAATATTTTTCGTTGGGGAAAGCTTTGGACGATGAGTACTCAAGAATGAGCGTTGAGAGCAGATCTAACGTGATAAAAATGAATATTGGTATGACTGCATACTCTCGTACTAGTTGAGCCGAAGCAATGATCCAAGGATTAACGAGATATAGCAATACAGCGATGTATCCAACCGACGGATGGATTTTTTTGCTTAGGTTGTACAGAGGAAAAATAGCCGCCATGTTGAGGAAGATCATTGGCAAGCGAGCCGAAAACACTGAGATACCGAAGACTTTAAATGAGAGAAAAACCGGAATCGTTACTGTGATCAACGCCCTGAAATAACTGATCGATTGACCTTTGATCAGTTGAATGGCGGCATGAGTGTGCGAGTACTCGTCAATTTGAGGCGGAAAATTATCGAGGTTAGCTAATCTCAGGAAAATGCCAATGGCAAAACATGAGAGCAAAAACAATTTTTCTCTCATACTCTCATCTAGCGTTATTAGAGGTATGCTAATCTTCATCCAGTATTGAAGAACCTTAAAAAAAAACTATAATTAATCGAAAAAATATTTAACATATTCATTTCGAATCATTATAGACGGTTTAATGTTGGATAGGGTACTATTTG
>CAIRYE010000050.1 GCA_903882765.1 uncultured Anaerolineae bacterium | reverse complement strand
GATCAGGTGTTGTAGTAGATCCTGTTTTTTCTCCAGCGAGGCACGCCGGCGATGAATGATGCCAAACAGGTAATCGTCGATGATCTTGAAGGATCGCTTATAACCAAATCGGGGCATTTTCCGCCAAAAGATCCAGAGCCCGAGGGAAATATATTCGATGGCTTTGAGGATGGGATTCCACAATAACGGGATATCCTGCCAAACATCTACGCTGAATAACGCCTCCATCACGATCAATAGAGCGATCTTGCGGGCTTCCACCAGCATATCTACGGTTTGTCCGTTTTGCCAGGTGTCTGTTACCCGATCGGTTTGCCGCAGCATCATTTCTTTATATTGGGGTAACACCCCAGGGTGCAGCATTTTTTCCATCAAAGATCGGTAGCGGTCGTGCTCGTCGCCATCTGTTACCAAAACCCCTTTTTGTAATACATCACGAACCGGGTCATTGTTGCGCCAGCGAAATTTGGAACTTTCTGTGATCAGAACTTTACGAACATTTTCTGGCCCAAAAACAACATAGGGTTTAAAACCAGGCAGAGGTATCTGGAAAAATTTTCCGACCCGCTCCCCCATTATCCGCAGAGGGCCGATGAGAGAACGGTCAAATAGGAGAGAACGGAGCGCGCTTAGGCCGGTTTCGGCATCTGGTTTTTTCATTGATCAAGCATCCAATAACTTTATTTTTCAAACCCATCTATGAGGGTAAGCAACTCCTCGTTCGCGGGGATATCGGACATATCATGACCGTAATGCGCAAAACGAGCAATGCCTTTTTTATCTACTAACACCTGGGCAGGCATACGGCCGAGCTTGAACAAATTTACTTCCTGGCCAAATAAGCGCAATACGCTGGCTTTGGGGTCCGGCAAACCGATAAACGGAAGCTCATTCTCAGAGAAGTATTTTTGGAAACTGGCAGCATTCTCAGGGCCAAGGACTACGATCTTGGTATTTCTTTCTTCAAACTTGCTAAAATCGAGGCGCAACTGCGCCATGTGCTTTTGGCAGAAAGGTCACAAAAACCCTCGATTAAACACCAACAAAACATTGCTTTCATTGGTCAGCTCTTTTAAGCAAACTGGTTTCCCTTTGTAATCCTGCAGGGAAAAATCAGGGGCGAGGGTATTGATATCAACTTTTGGCATTCGAAACCCCTTTCTTGAATAAGTTGGGCATGGCTTTGGAGATCAGCAGCGAGCCAAAAACTAATGCAATGGAGATCACGGATGCCCAAAGGACAAAACTGTTCTCGGAAAACTTGACCGCGATACCTACCAAAGCCCATAGGATGACTGCGGTATAAGCACTGTCACGCCGAGTAACATTGACCAAGCTGGCAATGATAACCACCGCGCCGAGGATAATGCCCATCCAAGTGAGAGGTTCCAAGCCGAAGCGTCCCCAGTTGAGGTATTCAAGCATCACGGTGATGTTCGCGACGGTGGCGACGGTGATCCAACCAAGGTAAACGCTGATGGGGAGATGAACTGCCCACCTTTCCGCTGAGGTAACCTTGGCGCTGTTGATGCCCAAGTTTATGTAGGTGATGATGAGGGTGGCCAAGAGCAGTAACATTACTAGAACAGAGAGGACAAATTGCTGGTAATGCCAAAGGAAGATCCAGGCTGAGTTAGCCAAGCCGCCCAAGGAGATCCACCAACCTGAGGCGCGCTGTGAGGCAGCTTCGCGATTTGCCGGCAGTGCTTGATAAATCGCGATGGAAATAAGACCGATGTAAATGATGCCCCAAATGGAAAAAACATATCCTGCCGGGACAAAAAACACCTTGAAGCTATCCGAGATCTGACCGGTGTTGAGGCCGTTGATGGGCAAAATGTTTGCCAAAGCATTGATGGTGATAGTAAGGATCACCGTGAAAATGACGCTGAATTGACGCAAAATATCTTTCATAAGACTCCTATATTAACTTTCTTTATAAACTCTCAAAACGCGCTTCCGCGCTTCATCATGATCAACAATAAGATCAGGATAATCGATGCCGATCAGGCACCCACTCTTCTGTTGGATCTCGGCTGGCATTTTCCACGGTGTTTGGAGATAGGACGCGGGAACGTCAGCCAGTTCTGGCACCCAACGGCGTACATAATCACCATTGGGATCAAATTTTTGGGCTTGAAGGATAGGGTTGAACACCCGGAAATATGGCGCGGCGTCGGTCCCTGTGCCGGCTGTCCATTGCCAGCCGCCATTGTTGGCGGCGGGATCACCATCCAATAAGGTTTCAAAGAACCATCTTTCGCCCCACTGCCAATTGATAAGCAGGTCTTTTACTAGGAAGGAAGCGACGATCATACGCGCGCGATTGTGCATCCATCCGGTCGCCAACAACTGCCTCATAGCGGCATCCACAATGGGCATACCGGTACGGCCAACCTTCCACGCCTCAAACTCGGCGGTGTTATTGCTCCATTGTATGTTTTGGTATTTTGGGTTGAACGCCTTTTTGCTGACGTATGGGAAGTGAAAAAGAATGCTGATATAAAACTCACGCCAGATCAGCTCGTTGAGCCATGTAGCGGCTCCTTGCGTGCTAACACCCAACTGGCTAGCCCGCTGCTCAGCTTGCTTCGCCGCCATCACGGCCTGACGCAGCGAGATCATTCCAAACCGCAGGTAGGGCGAAAGCGAGGATGTGCCATCGAGATCGACCCGATCGCGCTGTTCGTGATACTGAAATATTGCTGACTCAGCAAAAAGAGAAAGACGTTGTAACGCGACCCGTTCGCCGCTTGGAAACAGCTGGGAACCCTCACATTGTGGCAATGCATCACTTTTGGGGAGGATGGGCGAAGGTATCTGCTT
>CAIRYE010000049.1 GCA_903882765.1 uncultured Anaerolineae bacterium | reverse complement strand
CGTTCTAGCCAATTTTGCTCTTCATCTGTCAATGCTCGTAGTGGGTTGATTTTCTGGGGACTCATTGCTTCGCCTCGTCAGTCAGTTTATCCCTTCTTCAGTGGCAAGATCTATGCCAACTGACCCACTAGTGGGTCAGTTGCGAGGCGGAGTGCCATTTAGTCAACAGCGTACTGCGTAGGCGTGAAGACAGATCCACGCAAGCGCCAGATCCGCCCAAGGCCAGGCGGCGATTGCGACTCCGTTCTCGGCGGACGGCTCTCGCACCGCCCCATTTAAACGGGGTGGGATCCTCGTTCCAGACCCGGGCCACACCTTCTAACCAGCCAATGATTTGATCCGGGGTTTGGGGATGCTGTCCGGATAACGCCCGCCGAACCAAAATGCGCTGAATCGACTCGGCCATATTCAACCAGGAGCCGCCTAACGGGGTATACAATGGCAAAACCCCATGTGCCAATAGCCAAATGACCAGTTCCGGGGTGCAATGCCCTTGTAAATTATCCCAAACGAGTATCATGCGCAGGGGTGGGCGATGCTCAGACATGGGCAGGTATTTTGCCCCCTGCCAGGTTTGCCAAGCATCGTGAGGGTCAGCCGCTCCTTTTTCATTAGGATGGTCTGGTAGACTGGCTAATACGGCTAAAATTTGTTCTTTGAGCCAGGGATGTAAGACGGCATTGGTCGTCTGTGTAACGCCTTTTACGCGTACTTCGCCGCTGCCAGGGTGAAAAAAGGTCAGCATCTTGGCGGTTCCATTGCGGATATACTCATGCGGCTGATGGACAGGTTGTCCGGCGGGCTGCCAGCTTTCGCCCGAGTAGGGAATGGTCTGATAGGGCCCAGCTTCATCTTCCACCCATACCGGCAACCCCATTTTCTCCCCCTGGCGATACGCCTTTTCAATCAATTCTTTTTTTGGGTTGCCGCCGGATCGATGACGGTCACGACACCCCGTTTTCGTTTCCGTGCGACCTGTCCCGTTTCACACCAAGTGCGGGCTTTCTGCCAACGAAAGCCCGCTTCCTGCAAAATCACCCAAATCCGTTCGGTGCTGATTTCAGGTAAACCATCTTGCGCTTTCCGCAGCACACTCTGTAAGGTGCTCAACGACCATGTGTTGGTCCCATCGATGGCTGACGTTGGCGTTCTTCGCGCCTCCCGCAGCACCCGCTCCCGCTCTTCTGCGCTGTATTTTACCTTTGGCCCACCCCCATGTCGGGGCTGGAGGGCTAGCAACCCTTCTTCATTGAAACGAGCGACTACCCGTGAAACACTGTCACCTGACTTCTGCCCCGCCTCAAGCGCGGCGGCCTGGTAACCTATGCCCCTCGATACAGCCAAGATCGCCTTCGCTCGAATAACGTGCACCGCTGGTTCACTTTTCGAACGGCTTATCCGTTCTAACCAGTCTTTCTCCTCGGGTTTCAGCTCACGCAGTGGTTCTTTTTTATGGCGGGTCATTATTTTCGGGCCTCGTCGGTCAGGATCCCCCCATTATATCCATCTCTGCATGCCGAGTGACCCACTACTACATCGGAAAATAAATAAGGTAGAGAATTTGACAAAAACAGAAGGGCGGGTGAAAATGGGTGGATGAAAAAACAACATGTCAAACTAAGCGAAGAAGATCGTGTCTATCTTGAAGGGCTAATCAGCAAAGGTGAAATCAAAGCGAGGGTAT
Organism: uncultured Anaerolineae bacterium; assembly: GCA_903882765.1. Taxonomy (GTDB): domain Bacteria; phylum Chloroflexota; class Anaerolineae; order Anaerolineales; family Villigracilaceae; genus UBA5195. Next base: position 340 of record CAIRYE010000049.1, on the reverse strand, counting down.
ACCGTCGCGCGTTGGGCTTGTTGGAATTGGATCGCGGGAAGACGTATACCGAAGTAGCCAAGACCTTACAAAAATCGATCATGACGGTGTCCAATTGGGCAGCGCAATATAAAGACCATGGGTTAGCCCTATTGGAGGATCAAGCCCGAGCAGGCAGGCCGATTGTGATCGATGGCAACCAAAGAGCGAAGATAACAGCACTGGCTTGCAGTGAACCACCCGAAGGATATGCTCAATGGAGTTTGCGGCTGTTAGCCGAAAAGTCCGTCGAACTGGGGTATGTGGAAGAAATATCCCATACGGAAGTTCGCCACATCCTCAAAAAAACGAACTAAAACCG
>CAIRYE010000048.1 GCA_903882765.1 uncultured Anaerolineae bacterium | reverse complement strand
AGAACCACCGCTTTCCACAGAAGGTCCAGCCCCCGCCGTCACTGCCCCTCAACCAACCCCCACCCCTTTCTCTGTTCAACCAACGCAAGCGCTTGCACCGTCAAAAGTGTATGGCCCCGACTTGGAAAATTTTTCAACCGAGATCAATCCGCTTACCGGCTTTCCGGTGGAAGATCCATCCGCGCTGCAATTACCAGCGGTATTAGTATCCATCAGCAATTCACCCATTTCCGCGCGACCACAAGCTGGGTTGTCGTTTGCTTCCCAAGTTATTGAGCTGTTCATTGGCGAGGGAACCACTCGCTTCTTGGCTGCTTTTTACGGCGATCTGCCAAAACGCATTCCGCAGAACAAATCCAAATGCGAGGTGAACTTCGAAACGCGGCAGGAGTACAAAACCTGGGTCGGTAACCGAGTTTGGTTCGACGAGAATAAGAACGGTCTACAGGATCCGTGGGAAGCGGGAATTGGTGGGGTTGCCATGGAATTGCTAAAGGCAGATGGCGTCACATCCATCGCTACCACTTGCACAGACTCCAACGGCTTCTATGCCTTCGACGCTTCCAAAATAGACCAAACTGGATACTTTATCAAAGTTGATACTTCGCGCCCTGCCACCAAACCCAACGCGGGTTTTAGAAACAAAGACAGCGACTTGATCGATCCAAATGGTCTCATCCCTTTCTTTTTTTACGGAATAAGCGATGAAAATATCGATATCGGCTTCACCGAACATGCTGGAGAATTGCCCATTGCCGATTCCGACATCGCCCCAGATAGAACATATGTCGGCCCGATCCGATCCGGCAGGCTCACCTATGATGATTTCAACCGCATGTTTCCTTCCAGCTGCTTGGTGTTTGCTAGCGCGGGGGAGGGGATTCTTGAACGATTAAAAGCTTGTGAGATCATCTACGGCGAGCGAGCGGATACCCCGAACACCTCGCTGCTCGATATCGATCACCTAAAAGAATTAGCTGAAGGTAACAAAGTTAGCAACATTCCCATCAATTACTCGGGCAACCTTTTCTCACAACAAGTGCCGGACAATGGCAGGCCAGCTAGCAGCCTACTCGTTTCATTTCACCAATTCGCGCAATCGCAATGGCATTACGATATGGTCTCAGGAAAATACGCGCGATTTACCGACAACATCGATGCCAGCGGGATCTTCCACTCGGATATCGATCGACTCACAGGCCGGCAGATCACCTTCGAAAATGTCATCGTTGTTTTAGGTGATTACAACGTGTTCAGGCATGGCCAATACGATGTTGACCTGTGTTGCGGGCTGGAAGGGTATGCCTTTCTTTTGCGAGACGGAAATATCTATAAGATCCGCTGGAGCACCAACAATGGTGAATGGGAAAAGACCACCGGCTTGCTCAGACCGATCAAGTTCCTGGGGGAGGACAAACAACCCTTCCCATTAAAACCCGGCAGAACCTTTATTGCCTTGATGACAAAAAACACGATGATCTCTGAAAAAACTCCGGGAGCTTGGCAAGCGATCTTTGCAATGCCGGATGATTTTGCCCCTATTGAATGACTTGGAGGCTATGTGAATAAATACATTTCTGAACTGGTCCTTACCCTCGAAAAAATCGCGATCCTCAAAAAGCAAAACCGATGGAAGCCTATATGCGGAACCAATTTCCCTATCTTGGCATCAAATCGCCTGAACTATCGAGCCTAACCAGCGAGTTTTATTCAAGAAACGGGCTTCCACCTGTTCAGGAATTAGCCGAGATCCTCCGAGATCTTTGGCAATTACCGGAAAGGGAATATCAATATTCAGGGGTTGGTTTACTTTCCCGGATGAATAAGAAATTACCAGATGGTTTTATCAGTACTATTGAATACCTGCTGGTTAGCAAACCCTGGTGGGATACCGTAGACGCCATTGCCGGCGGTACGGTCGGGGTCCATTTTCAGCGCTTTCCCGATATGATGAATTCGACCCTGCCAAGTTGGAGAACCTCTCCCATTTTTTGGCTGCGACGTTCCGCAATTTTATTCCAACTGAACTACAAAGAAAAAACGGATTTTGTTACGCTTTGCCAGATCATTGAAGAAAACCTTGGTTCAAAAGAATTTTTCATCAACAAGGCCATTGGTTGGTCTCTCAGGCAATACTCCAAGTACAATGAATCCAAAGTTCGAGAATTTGTATCCAAAACGAACCTTCACCCACTCAGCAAGCGTGAAGCCCTTAAATGGCTTGAACGAAAGGCAAACAATTGACAACTTCCCCTAATGAAACTCCAATGATCCTTGCCGCCAAACGTACCCCTATAGGAAAATTCCAGGGTGCGCTTAGTTCTTTTACAGCGACCGAACTCGGAGCCTTTGCCATCAAAGCTACCCTCAATGAGTTACCGGACCTAGATCTTGCCTCGGTAGACGAAGTTTTGATGGGGAATGTTGTTTCTTCCGGTTTGGGGCAAGCTCCGGCCAGACAAGCCGCGATCAAAGCAGGCTTACCTACTTCCACTTGCGCTACGACCATCAATAAAGTTTGCGGTTCCGGCCTAAAAACAGTGATGCTTGCCAGCCAAGCCATTAAAGCCGGCGATGGCAGATTATTCATCGCGGGCGGAATGGAATCAATGTCGCGCGCGCCGTACCTGCTACCCGGTCGAAATGGCGAATTGCGCTACGGCAACGTGACCTTGATCGACTCGCTGCTGAACGACGGCTTATGGGATCCATTTGAAAATTGGGGTATGGGAAACGCCGCGGAATTTATCGCGGCGGAATACGGCATTAGCCGAGAAGAGATGGATCAGTATGCCCATCATAGCCACCAAAAAGCCGTGAAAGCTATGCAAAATGACGCATTCGTTCAAGAGATAACCAGCGTCTCGATCGCTGACCGAAAAGGGGCTATTTCCATTATCTCCACGGATGAAGGCCCGAGAGCTGATGTATCAGTCGAAAACCTTGCAAAATTAAAACCATCCTTTATCAAGGATGGAAAAGTAACCGCTGGCAACGCTTCTACGCTAAACGATGGGGCAGCGGCTTGTATCATCGCCAGCCAACAATACGCTAAAGAAAATTCTCTCACCCCGTTGGCGCGAGTAGTGGCAACTGCCCAAGTGGCGGTAGAACCAAAATTTCTTTTCGCGGCACCCGCGCATGCTATGCCGCTCGTCCTTAAACGATCGGGGTGGCAGCTAGCGGATGTTGATCTGATCGAATTGAACGAAGCCTTCGCCGCTCAGGTATTATCAAACGGGAAAGCACTCACTTCAACCGGCTGGGACTGGGATAAGGTTAATATCAATGGCGGCAGTATATCCTTAGGACATCCGCTTGGAGCAAGCGGAACCCGCGTTTTGGTTACCCTTGTTCACGCCCTAAGGCAAAACAACTTACGTCGAGGTATGGCTTGCCTGTGCCTTGGCGGCGGTGAAGCAGTCGCCGTTACTATTGAAATCATTTAGTGTTTATAAGGTATGAATATGGATCAAATCACCTACAAACAATTGGTAAAAAAATATGGCAAAGGCTTTTCCGCTTTGGAGAAAGCCCTCAGCGCCATTCCTAAAAAAGCTTGGTCTTTTAAACCCACCCCTGAGGAGTGGAGCATTTCCGAGATCATTGTTCACCTGGTCGATTCGGAGGCAAATGCCATGCTGCGAATTCGCGTTCTTTTTGCCGAAGAAGGCCGTACATTAATGGCTTACGACCAAGACATATGGGCAAGCAAACTAAATTACCTCAATACAGATCTTGATAGTTCCATGTTCTTACTCGAAGGAATCCGAAAATTTACCCACTCATGGCTAAAAAGTATCGCCGTTAGTGATTTCCAAAATTACGCGATCCATCCGGAATACGGCGAACCGTATTCCTTTGAAAAATGGATGGTCATTTACTCAAACCACATCTACTCTCACATCGATCAGGTAAATAAAAACTACACTCTATGGAAATCACAACGAACACAAAAAACAAAGAACAAGTAGCTGAAGATCGTCTTTACGATTTTGTCATTATCGGTTCTGGCTTTGGGGGCAGTGTCTCCGCGCTCAGGCTGGTAGAAAAAGGGTACAAAGTGCTCCTACTTGAAAAAGGCAAGCGCTGGCAAGATGACGATTTCCCCAAAACGAACCTGATTTTCTGGAAGTATATTTGGGCTCCCTTTATTCGATCTTTCGGTATTTTACAAATAAGCGTTTTAAACGGTTTGATGGTGTTACATGGCGCGGGTTTTGGTGGCGGCAGCCTTGGCTATGCCAATGTTCTCGAAATCCCTTCCGATGATTCCTTTGCAACCCCTGCTTGGAACACTCCGATCCCTTGGGGAAAGGTTCTCGCTCCGCATTACAGTACCGCGCAAAGGATGCTCGGCGCGAACAAGAATCCTCAATTGTGGAAAGCGGATGAAATATTAAAAGAGATCGCTCTCGAGGGGGATCGACCCAATAGTTTTCGCGAGACGATGGTAGGGGCGTATTTTGGCGACCCCGAAAAAACCACCCCTGATCCCTACTTCAATGGAGAAGGACCAGCCCGAAACGGCTGCCAATTTTGCGGCGGTTGTATGATCGGCTGCCGGTATAACGCCAAGAACACCCTCCCCAAAAATTACCTTCACCTTGCTGAAAAAAAGGGCTTAGAGGTTCTTACCGAAGCCGAAGTGACGGATGTGACCAATAATACGGCCGATCATTCTTATATGGTTAGCTATAAAAATTCCACTGGGTTGATTAGCAGCACAAAGTCAGTATCATCAAAAAAGGTGATTTTTTCTTCCGGCGTCATGGGTTCGATCAAATTACTGCTCAATCTACGTGATGTGAAAAAATCTCTCCCCAACCTGTCACCTCAGCTTGGCAATTCCATTCGAACCAACAGCGAAGCCTTGTTAGGTTCTGTTGCTCGGCCCGATGATATCGACTACTCGATCGGCGTATCGATCAGTTCCATCATTGATACCGACGAGATTACCCGCGTGGAACCGGTCCGCTATCCCGCCGGCTCTGACTTAATGCGATTCATTAGCGCCCCGCTGATAGACCTAAATAGCGGCATCCCAGCTAGAATGCTGCAAAGCCTTGCATGGGTTGTCCTTCATCCCATCGACACGCTAAGATCTTTCGTACTACCAAACTGGGCGAAAAAGGTTACTATTTTGCTCATTATGCAGCACATCGATAACCGAATGAACTTTAGGATCGGCAGAAGTTTTTGGACTTTGGGGCGGAAGGGTTTGGTCACCGAACAAGTACCCGGCCACGAGATCCACGCTCAAGTTACAGGTTCACACCAGATCGTTCGCAAGTTTGCCCAAAAGACCAATGGGGTTGCCCTTGGCTCACTTGGTGAAAATGTCCTCAACCTGCCAACCACGGCACATATACTTGGCGGCGCGCCCATTGGGTCTAACGCGAACGAGGGAGTGATCAGCGATTCCTTTGAGATTCATAATTACCCTGGATTGTTCATCATTGATGGTTCTGTTATGCCGGCCAACCCAGGCGTAAACCCCAGCCTTACGATCACCGCTATGGCAGAATTTGCCATGAGCAAAATACCCGCCAAAAACGTATGAAGCAATACAAATGCTTGTTGTTCGACCTCGATGATACGCTGTTAGATTTTAAGATCGCTGAGAAGTTTGCCTTCAACAAATTGATGGAACAAAACAACCTACCGCTGACAGAAGATGTCTTTCACCGGTATTGCGCTATCAACAAAGCAGTCTGGGATGACTTTGAAAAACATCTTCTCACAGCGGATGAAGTGAAGTACAAGCGCTTTGAGCTCTTTTGCCAAGCATACGCCTTACCGCTCGACGCGGTCGTTCTTGGCGATCAATATTTGGAAAATTTATCCCAAAGTTATGAGCTGATCGAAGGCGCGATCGATCTTCTAGACAGACTTAAATCAAATTACAAGCTGGTGTTGGTGACAAATGGCCTGAGCAAGGTACAAAACCCAAGGATCCACTCTTCGCGAATGAATGAATACTTCCCTTTGGTATTTATCTCAGAAGAAGTGGGCTGTTCAAAACCCTCCAACGAGTTTTTCCAACACGTTTTTAACCATTTGGGTGAAATAACGAAAGAGGACATCCTGATCATTGGTGATAGTATGTCCTCAGATATGCTGGGGGGGCGTAATTTTGGGATCGACACATGCTGGTTCAATCCAAATCAACAAGCGCGAAAATTTGATGTGACCTTTGAAATTACCCGACTAAACGAACTCAATATGATTCTGCTCTAGCTTCTATTCCGATCCTTTTTCCTTTTCGCGCGCAACATAGATCTTTATCGCACTCAAAAACGCGGCCGCCAGATCCGGGTGCAATTGGTCGAAATTCTTTTTAAACCGTTCGTCGTCATTATAAAGATGACCTAAACCTTCTAATTGGTCCAAACTCGGCACCCAGAAATACGCCATGTGGTCGCGCCAGCGTTGAACCAAACCTTGGATCTCTGCGCCGCCCAGATCAAGTGTTAGCGACTTAGCCAACTCCGCGTAAATATCCTTTCCCTCCTGCAAGATCGCCTGTTGTTTATCCTTGGAATACTCTTTCCAGCGTTTGTTTGAATCTCGCACTGTTTTAGGGTCATACATTTTTTCGGCTT
>CAIRYE010000047.1 GCA_903882765.1 uncultured Anaerolineae bacterium | reverse complement strand
GTCAGAATCGCTATCATCATTTTCCGGCTCCGAATCTGGCTCTTCACTATCAGGATGGTCGGATGTATCGTCGCTGCCATTTGTACCCGTATATTCTCCTGATGAGTCATCCTCTTCAGAAGGAACAATGGAAGAATCGCCTTCCGATTCTTCCATTTCATTTTGAGAATCCTCAATCGAGGAATCATCATTAGAGGAATCATCTATAGAGGATTCATTCATTTCTTGGTCTAAATCATCGCCAGAGGTTTCGTTGCTTGTTGAAATTGTGTTGTCATCGGATGGTTTATGAAGGAAGGTCGGCGTCATAATGATGGTTACGCTTTCACCCGCACGAAGGATCGTAAGCTGTTCAACCTCAATGCAATCATCATCCGTTTCGCCAATAATATGAACCGAGGAACCAATTGGAACATTCAGATTCGCAAACTCGTCGATCTCTACTCTAACAACTACTCCGCTAATTGTCCAAAACTCTCCATCAATTTTTTCAACGATCCCGTCGAAGGATACCTGTTCAAATCGCCCTTCGGAATACAACTCGTTGATCTCATCAACTCTTTCTTTATCAAAAGTAGATTCGAGATTCTGTTTGGTGGTTGAATCAAAAACAAAAAATAGTCGAACGCCTTCCCAACTACGCTTTACTGAGTACAGGTTATCCCCTGGTAATGCGCCATTGGATGCTTGAACTAAACCTGTGCCGCTTGAAAAAAGAACCGCCACAACAACAAAAGCGGATAAAGCCATTCGCTGAACACGAACATTGAGAAAATCAAAACCGTGCTGCCAAACTGTTTTTGGCTGCTTCTTCTGCTCGCCTTGAGCCAAAGCCGCCATTACTCGGTTTTTCGCACGTATCTTAGAATTCGAATCTGGCATCTTTGCGGGAACACTCTGAGCGAATAACGCCATTTCGACCATTGCCTGGATCTCATCCCGATAGTCAGGGTAAAGAGATAGACAAGATTCGAGATCCTGGCCATTGCTGACCGAATCTAATGTTTCGCTAAAAGCAGTGTAGATGTCAATTTTTTTCATTGGTTATTGCTCATTATTTTTTTCAATGCGGCCAGCGCCCTGAACTGAAGCTGCTTGATCGCGTTTTCGTTTTTATTCATTAGCGCCGCGGTTTCTTCGATCGAGTACTCGAGGTTGAACCTGTAGTTCAACACATCTTGTTGCTCGGTGGTTAGGTTTGTCATTGCGGCTACTAACATTTTTTTCTTTTCCTTGGCTTCAACCTCACCTACGAGGTCCGTACCGTTATCCACGATCTCTTCATTCAAGATCGTTTCTGGCTTTTTGTAAACCTTGCGGTAGTGATCCACTATGATGTGGGAGGCGGTTAAAAAAAGCCAACCTTTAATATTTGTTTCAGGAAACTTATTCTTTTTGGTGACTTCGATCAACCTGATAAAGACTTCGCTCGCGATTTCTTCAGCGAGGTCATCGTTATTTACTCGGTAGTTGATGTAACGATATAAATCGGGATAATATTGCTCAAATATCCTATCGATCGATTCTCGGTCACATTTCAGAATTCCTACATAATTATCTTTGTTAGAATTTAACATTCGGGTATTTTTGCTCTGTTAATTGAAGTTGGAAAATAAATAACAGTCTTCCAACATAATCCTAAACGATAAACCCAAAATATTCCTAACAAAAATGATAGCTATGTATTGTTGTTTCAATTTTAGAGTCGTAGATTAGGTTAAAAGGTTACGGGGTAGATGGTCTTATTTCATTAATACGACCAAATTCCTCCAAGAACAATTTTGCCAACGCTTTATTATAAATAATAAGGATGTTTTCGTCATTTTGTCTTTCGGCGTTCGCCGTGAAATTGTAGGAACCAGTCACCACAATTTCTTCATCAATGATCATAACCTTATGATGCAATAGTCCATCGTTGCCATCTGGAAGAACTTGTATGCCCGAATTGATCAGTTGTTCAAACTCAGAACCACCAGATTTAAGAAGTTGACCATCTAATATGCCTTCGATGATCAAACCATTGTTAAATTGCCCGATCAAAACTTCCGAATAATCTTCCGCGGTCATAGCGTACGCCATAAAATAGATACTTTTAGTTGAATTTTTCAACAAATTTACAATCACTCTGGCAATCTGGTCATCCGGCGAAAACAAAGTTTCAATCTTCGTACCACTAAGGTCAACAACACGGTAAGGCGTGTTGTTCTTTGTATCTGTGCTGAAGAAATGAACTGAGAACATTTCCTCAAATTCAGCCTCGTAGTTCGCGGCTATCTCCTCATCAGCGATCCGTATGAGATTGTTATTATCTACATAAAAACTATCGTAGGTGTAATTTGCTGACCCTGTCCAAACCTCAACTTCATCGATGATGAGAAATTTATTGTGCATCAGGCTTGAGGTATCGTCCCCAACAATGGGAATTCCAGCGGCAAGTAATCGTATTACCGACGAGCTATCAAGGCTATCGCTTTCCATTACCATGCGAACGGTAACTCCCCGCTTGAAAGCGTTGATCAGGGCTCTTTCGATCAGGTAATGATCAAAACTATAGATCGCCAGATCAATTGAGACCTTCGCACCATCGATCGACTCGATCAGTTTCGTTTCTATGCCATCTTCTTCATAATATGCTAAGCCCGATCGCGGTTCAGTAAAATACACATCGACGAAGGAACTGGTATATCCGTAGCCAACCGGCAGATCAACCTGCTCAAACACCAGCGCTGTTTCAGGCTCTGGGGTTGCAGTACCTATCACGGGAGTAACTGCTGGGATGTTCGTCGACTCTACCGGGTCTTTAAAACCGCAACCGGGTATCGACAAAAATACCATAAGCGCGATGATAAGCCGGATACTGTTCTTGAGGTTTTGATCGAATTTGTTGGTTTGCATTTTTTGCCTACCCAAATTCTATCAAAATAAATGGGCAAACATCAAAGGTATAATCCTACCCAATGAGTAATTCATCGTCTTCATCCAACAAACAGATCGCCCGCGCCGCAAGTACGGTGATGTTTGCTTATGTTTTAAGTAATCTTGTTGGTCTCATTAGACAAGTACTGGTATCAAATACTTTTGGCACTAACTCACAACTCGACGCTTTTTATGCCGCTGTGACCATCCCGGATCTGTTATTCAACCTTCTTGCCGGTGGAGCGCTCGCCTCGGCTTTCATCCCCATTTTCACGGATGTGCTAAAAAAAGAGAATTCTAGGCTGGCTTTCGATCTCTTCTCTTCCATCGTCAGTCTTATCCTGCTGGTATTGGGGATCGGTTCACTAATTACGGTCTACTTCGCCCCAACCATCGTTAGCAAGGTTATTTTTGTGTTTCAACCTAACCTAGATAGCGGCTTGCTGCAACTAACTATCAATCTATTACGTATCATTATGATCGCCCCCACCATTTTTGGCATCAGCGGAATCGTGATGGGTGTGCTGAACACCCACCAAAAGTTCCTCATCCCAGCCTTAGCGCCGGTGGTCAATTGGTTGGGGTGGATCATTGGTATCGTATTTATTGTGCCAACCCAAGGGATCTTTGGTTTGGCTTGGGGATATGTAATTGGCGCTTGTTTGCATCTACTCGTTCAAATCCCAGTTCTGCTAAGCCTCGAAAAGATAACCATCCCAACTCCAAAAGACCTGATGAACAACAAGGTCATCCAGATCTTAAAGTTGATGGGACCGCGCTTATTTGGGGTCGGAGCCGTTCAGATCAATTTCTTGATCAATACCATGTTAGCTACCTCTCTCGGCGAAGGCAGCCTTTCTGCCATCAACGTAGGTAGAATGATCATGACCATGCCATTATTCGTGATCGCCCAAGCCATCGCTACGGCAGCCCTTCCTACCTTTTCGGCACAAGTGGCAAAAAATGAAAAAGCCGATATGGTTCATTCACTAACAGCTACCCTGCGCGGAGTTTTAGTACTTTCGATCCCCGCCAGCATTGGTTTGATCATCCTGCGAAACCCAATCACTGCCATTCTGTTTCAGCGCGGAAAATTTGACGCTCACTCCACAGAACTGGTTGCTTGGGCTATCCTTTGGTACACCGCGGGGTTGGTTGGACATGCCATCGTAGAAATTCTTTCGAGGGCGTTTTACGCGCTTCATGACACAAAAACACCCGTCACCATTGGTATTTTAGCGATGGGTTTGAATGTGGTTTTGAGTTTCGTTTTCGTGGCTTTGTTTACAAAAATGTCGTGGATGCCCCATGGCGGATTGGCGTTGGCGAACTCCCTTGCCACAGCAATCGAGGCAGGTTTCCTGATCTACTACATCCGAAAACACCTGGGTGGAATTGAAACCAAAGCTTTAGGAATCAGCTTTTTTCAATTTACCCTCGCCAGTCTGTTGATGGTTCTGTGTATCTATAGCTGGCAGTTGTTTTCCGCGGGATATGGCGATTGGATCGAAGTTCTTGGCGGCGTTGTCTTTGGCGCGATCGCCTACTTATTCGGCTTGATACTATTACGAATCCCCGAGCTAAGCATTGCCCGAGCGTATATAACGAAAGTTCTCAGCCGCGTTTCTCGCCGCTGATCCGGCTAGCTACACTACCATCGCCCAATAAACAATACTAACAATGATACCCAAAATGATCCCGCCAATTACTTCAAGTGGTGTGTGACCAAGCACTTCACGCAATTCTTTATCCGAAATAGGATGACCGCTTAGCAATTCGTTGATCAAAATATTGATCATTTCGGCATGCCGACCAGCCTCACGGCGTACACCCATCGCGTCGTACACCACGATCATCGTGATAGCGACGGCAATGGTGAAAACAGGGTTATTAAACCCTTCGTGCAGACCGATACCAAATGTTGCGCCAACCATCAGGGCTGAATGTGAGCTAGGCATACCACCAGCGCTTAGTAAATAACCCCAATTCCATTTTCCTTTTCGCAGATATTCAACGGGGGGTTTTAGTATTTGGGCAAGAAACCAGGCAATGATCGCCGTCATCAAGGATGGATTATTTAGCAAGGAAGAAAAGAACATATTCATTCCCCTTTTTGCCCTAAACCATTCGGATCGATCTTTTGTATCCGTAATTGAGCTTTTTCCAACAAAGACGAACAGTGTGTGGCCAGAAGTTGACCTCTTTCGTATAACGCGATCGATTCTTGAAGCGGGTGGCTCTCACTCTCAAGCTGAGCTGCTATCTTTTCCAATTCCACAAAGGCTTGCTCGTAGCTTAGTTTTTCAATCGAATTCTCACTCATGTAATTTCTCCGTCTTTATCTCTGTAACCACAACAACCAAACTTCCATCATAAAGAGTTACATCCAACTCGCTCTTCGGGTTTGCTTGGGAGGCAGTTTTAATGATCTGATTGGTTGCGCGATCTTGTACGATTGCATATCCTCTTTTTAGGATACCATGCGGGTTGTTTGATTCAAGCCTTTTAAGCAAGCCATCCAACTGCGATCGCTTTATTCCAAAAAGATTTTCGTTTGCCCGATTCAACCGTTGTGATAGTCCATCAACGACTTGGCTTTGCGTCATGAGAGCGCGGGCGGGGGAAAAATAAATCAACCGTGACCGTAAAACACTCAGTCCATCCTCGAGTTGACGAATCAACCCATCCGAAAAATCCTGTAGGAGCTGGCCATACGCTTCAATCTGTCCTTGCAGAAGGACGATCGAGATGGGGGTAGCAATCACGGCAGCCGAGGTTGGTGTTGGAGCTCTCATAACTGAGGCGCAATCTACCAAAGTAAAATCGATCTCATGGCCAACCCCTGTGATAACCGGCGTTTTGGAATCCGCCACAGCGCGGGCTACTTGTTCGTTGTTAAAGCTC
>CAIRYE010000046.1 GCA_903882765.1 uncultured Anaerolineae bacterium | reverse complement strand
GTAGGAATAGTACTGTTGATAAAAATAAATGATCTGTCCCGGATAGATCCAATAACCGACATCAGGGTTTAGATTTTGCAGCTCACTAAGTGAATATCCACAGCCTCTCGCGATGGAAAAAAGGGTATCCCCTGGTTGGACCGTATAACTTTGCCCGCATCCGTACCAAGCCGAAGCAGTTCCCAAGCCCATCGTACCTAACGCTACCAACAAAATAAGAATAGAAATGATATATTTTTTCATAGCTACCTCCAATTTCTATTGTATAACAATGGAAACACGAATACTACAACCCCCATTTTTCCTTTGGGGGCCGCCTATGAGTGGTTGATGTTTTGATGTTTTAAAGAATTACTTAGTTTTTTTTGAGTAAGTTGCGTTGATCACCGCGTCGCGCACATAAATTGTATCGACTAGTTTTAAATTTTTACGTTCCAACGGCAAGAATTCGCCAAAGATAGATACAAAATAATCTTCTTTCACATTACTGTCGTACTTCTCTACACTTAGTCTGTCACGATCTTTTTTGGGTAAAATCGACCAATTCTGCTTAGCGGAAAATATATTGTCTACCGTAACGATGATCGATGGAGAATCGTCCTTGGCTAATATGGCCTCAAACGCTTCTCGGTACGAAAGCCCCCAATAATCCATGATGAAATTAATTCTTGCATTGGACAATTTACGTCCTGTGAGCCAATTGTAATAGGTGTATTCGTATGGATGGCTACCAGCGATGAACAAAATTAATATTGCGATTTGTCCAATCAACAATCCAATCAACCCAACTCTGACATAGCGAATTATGGGCGGTTTTGAAAGGATAAAAGGTCCCAGATCGAGATTCCAAATCCCAACAATCCCTTCTAGAACGAACAACAAGATCATGGGATAAAGGAAAAGAACGTGCCGCCAACCATTGTATACTTCCGCACGGCTTACCAGTAAAACAAAGATAGAAAAATAAAAACTGATCCAGATGATCGCCATTCGATTTTTCACATCCAATAGCGTGTTTTTCCTGTCAAAGACCATTTTATTAAAGGAAACCATATTTCCCAAAACAAAGAGAAGTAGTAGAACTAACGGCATTGTTACAACAATATAAACAATTAAATGATACCAAGGTAGTTCACTGACCTCAAAAAAAGAGCCCATGAACAATTCTTTCCCGCCCCACACAAAAGGGTCCATCGAAAGGAAGGAGATAAATTCACCAATAGGATTCGCCCAAAGGATGGGGAGAAAAATATAAAGTGTCGCAAAAGAGGAAACCAAAAAGACGCTGAAAGTCACAAATGCTTTACGAAACAATATTTGCTTTGATATGAACAAATAAATAATTGCCAAGCCGGTTATACCCCACATTAAAACACCCGGAAGCCGAAAAACTACCAACAAACCAGTTGCAAACCCATGAAACAATGTTGTTGGGACCTTAGGTTGTTTAATAACATTAGTTAGGGTAAATAAGGCCAGTATCCACATACTTAAGAATGGTATATCTTTGGGGTTGAAAAAACTGTGAGCGAAAATATGAGGGTGAATAATGAGGAGTATGGTACCGAGTAAGGATAGAAAACGGTTGTAGTCAAGTTCTCTGAGCAATTTATAAAAAAGGATCGTAGAAAGGAAGAAAAATGTGAAGGTGATGAAATGACGGTATAAAAAAACATCTCGAGAGTCAGATAAGAAATTTTTTGATCCATCGAGAATTATCGGGAAGATAGCGCCATAATGCCGATCAGGATAAGTTAGTAATTCATTACTGCGGCCAAAAACATAATCCAGCGTGATCCTAGCCTTGTCTATTTGATAAACTTCGTCCGTAGTTACCCCGTAGTCTTTAAAAAGGAAACTGCCAACAACAAAATAAATCAAAAAAAACAAGATTACGATTGTTTTCATTGAGCTATTCGAAAAAATATTTTTGACCTCGGCGTACCTACTCAGCTTATTTACTAAGTTTTTCATGCTCGATCAAAACCTGACAAATTATATTTCCTTCTGATATTAATTGCCTGCTCTGCAAAAAGATCATCCTTTTCCGAAATTCTTGACCCTAATAACTGAATTGAACAGCCCAGGCAAGCAGCCGTTTCCAAGCGGTTGACCTGGTTTAGGGGTTTGGTTTGTTACGTCGGTTCTTACTTCGATACCGACCTGAGCCCATCCTTTTTTTACAGCTATTTGCTCTAGGCTGCCAACTCCAAACAGGTTTGCCGCGGCCTCATAGGTTTTATTAGCGGCATCCTGGAAATTGGAATTTTCTGTGATCGTTTTTGTAAGCGCGGAGTACCATATCATCCCCGCTTTTTCCCAAGCGTATCCGCCTATTTCTATGGCGGTTAAACAAAAGGCCCGATTCGGTATGGACGAATTTATGTGAACGCCGGCATTATCCGCAGTCGTTATCACATATTCGTTCATGTGAGCTGGCTGCGGGTCTTTTCCGATGATCGGATCATCATAGGCAGTACCAGGTTGAATCATTGATCGTAGCCCAATCGCCTTAACATTTTTGGTAAAAATATCGGATCCGATCGTCCAATCAGATTCCACAACACTTTCTTTTAATTTGTATTGTTTTACCAAAATACCGAACACATCGGCAAAGGATTCGTTCAAAGCACCAGCCTGATCCCAATAGATCAGCTTACATTCATTCTGAATCACACCGTGAGTTAACTCATGGCCAATGACGTCGAGTGATACCGTGAAGCGATTGAAAATTCGGTCGGCTTCGGGTAGATCCTCATCACCATCCCCGTACACCATCTGCGCGCCATCCCAAAAGGCGTTATCGTAACTGACTTGATAATGTATCGTGGAGTCGAGCGAAAAACCCCGATCATCAATAGAATGTCGCGCGTAAATGTCGTGAAAAAGATCATAGGTATCGCCCGAGCCATCAAAGGCTTCGTTAGCAGCCTCATCAGCAATAGGTGGCTCATTTTCACGGCGAACAACCACCCCGGGCAACGATAAGCCGTTTTTCGCGGAATAAACCACCCGGTTTTTACCCGTCACCCCTGTATCAACTGATGGAAACAAAGTGGACATACTCGATAAACCCACCCGTCTACCACGCAATTGCTCTGTAGACACCAAGGTCATCAGCGCTTTCTCAGATTGCGAGGGTATTCCTTTTTCCGCGATATTTTTTAGAATATGCGGTGGGATGATACAGTTGATAGGTTCTCGGTCACACATAAATAAATCCTATTTTTTGGTGTTAAAGTTCGACATTGGTTGATAACATAGCAGTGATCAACTTAACCGCGTTCTCAACATCATTGATATCCACCATTTCGGATGGAGAGTGGACATAACGGCAAGGGATGGAGACACAGCCAACCGGAACACCAGCCCGTACCAATTGCATCGCGCGAGCATCGGTGGTTCCGCCCAATAGCACTTCGCGTTGATAAGGAAGATGATTCGCCTCGGCAGTAGTAGTCATCCATCGAACGATCCGTGGGTCTGAGATCATTCCGCCATCTTTGATCTTTATCGCCGGCCCCTTGCCTAAATAAATGGCAAGGTTCTTTTGGTTAGGGGTATCACCCCAGCCAGTAACATCTACTGAGAAACCAAGGTCTGGGTCGATGCCATAAGCGGAAGTTTCCGCTCCACGAGTGCCTACTTCTTCTTGGGTTGTAAATACAAAATACAGGTCATTTGGATTGTCCTTGATCGCCTTCAACGCCTGAATCGCTACCGCCACGCCAATACGATCATCCAAAGCTTTGGCAACAACTTTATCGCCAAGGTCTAAAAATTCTCTGTCAAACCCAGCTACATCACCAATTTGGATCGGGTGATCCATAATTCCGGAAAACCCGACATCGATAAAACACTTTTCTAGGCTAATTACATCACCACTTTTTAGTGGTTCTACACCAATTACGCCCTGTTTTCCGTTAACAAATCGAACTCGGCTGCCTGGTAAATTCTGGGGGTTTACACCACCGATCGAGGTAAACCGAACAAAGCCAGTTTCCTCAATATGG
>CAIRYE010000045.1 GCA_903882765.1 uncultured Anaerolineae bacterium | reverse complement strand
GCGAATCTGAATGTTCCAATTGGTTCCTCGGTTCATATTATTGGCGAAACGGATGATGATTGCATTGAGGTTGAACAGCTTACGATCCTTCGTGCGGGTGAAAGCATAACCATCATTATGACGCCGACCTTCCTTCATAAACCATCCGATGACAACGCAATTTCAACAAGCACTGAAACCTCTGACGATGATTCAGACCAAGAAATGGATGATTTCTCTACTGATGATTCTTCTATTGAGGATTCTCAAAATGAAACAGAAGAATCGGAAGGCGATTCTTCCGTTGTTCCTTCTGAAGAGGATGACTCATCAGGAGAATATACGGGTACAAATGGCAGCGACGATACATCCGACCATCCTGATAGTGAAGAGCCAGATTCGGAGCCGGAAAATGATGATAGCGATTCTGACGGATCTGAAGACGACACTTCAGAAAACAAAGATGTCAGCCCTGAAGTAAAATCTTAGGCTTTTTTTAGTTAACGATCAAAATTGCGATACCCCAAGCTGAGATCATCAAGATCCCAATCCCAAATCGAATTACAAAAATCCAACCAACACTAAACAGCCATTCTCGAACCGAGACCATGGCTGTTTTTATTTCTTTTAGGCGAATTGTTTCAAACATTAATAATGCTAAAGGGGTGGTTATCAGTGCGATCAATGGTGTTAGAAAAACCCCGCTTATAAACCCAACCAAATAACTTCCTAGGATCGAGAACCAGGGTGTTTCCGCTTTGCGAAGTTTTATGGTCAGAATAACATTGTCAACAACGGTGCCTATGACCATCAAGATGGTGATAATGGTAAAGAGAACCCAGTTGAACTGACCTTTTAAAAACACCACTTCAAGGATCAGTCTGATGAGCATTCCACCCCACATCAATTGGAGGCCAGGAAAAATGGGGATGACCAATCCAAATAGACAGATGAGGAACAAAAGTAGGAAAAGAAAATTGATCATAAAAAATGCTCCCGCATTCATTGTAGGCCGATCTGCTGGAGGTTTGTGGCATACAGCAGATCGGTTTTGTGGTGGTTATCGAATTACGTCGACCCCGCCCATCCAGGGTTTTAAGGCCTCAGGTATGAGAATGGATCCATCGGCTTGTTGGTAGTTTTCCATCACCGCGATCATCGTTCTAGGCAGGCCTAATCCAGAGCCATTGAGGGTGTGTAGCAATCGTGGTTTCCCACCCTCGGTAGGGCGATATTTGATATTGGCGCGCCGTGATTGGAAATCGGTGTCATTCGATACCGAGGACACTTCCAACCATTCATCGCAGCCAGGCGCCCAAACTTCAAGGTCGTACGTCATGGTAGCGCCAAAACCAATATCGCCGGTGCATAGCTGTTTTACGCGGTAGGTGAGACCAAGACCCGCACAAGTAGCTTCAGCGTCGGCAAGCATTTTTTGAAGCAAGACTTCTGATTCTTCTGGTTTGCTGTAAATATACATCTCAACTTTGTCGAACTGGTGGCCGCGCTTGATGCCGCGCACATCTCGGCCGGCGCTCATTTTTTCACGCCGAAAGCAGGGTGTGTAGGCGGTATACATTCTTGGCAAGCTGGCTTCTTCCAATACCTCATCCATATGAAGGCCGGTTAGTGGTATCTCGGCGGTCGGGACGAAGTACAAGTCCTCTTCGTGGTCTTTGTACAGGTTATCAGCGAATTTGGGTAATTGTCCGGCGCCATAAACGGTTTCGCTTTTTACCATAAAGGGTAAATACTGTTCGCGGTAACCCTGAATTCGGGTGTGTAGATCGAGCATATAAGCGATCACGGCCCGCTGCAAGCGTGCGCCATCACCGCTCAGCACGTAAAAGCGTGAGCCAGTCAGCTTGGTACCGCGTTCAAAATCGATAATTCCAAGGTTTGGTCCAAGTTCCCAGTGTGGTTTTGGTTCAAAATCGAAGGATTTTTGCTCGCCAACTGTTTTAATAACGATGTTCTCGGAATCATCCTTGCCGTAGGGGGTTCGCGGGTCAGGGATGTTTGGAAGGATGGATGTGAGGGCTTTGAGACGGATATCGATTTCAGCCAACACCTTGTCCAATTCGCTGATCTTGTCCCCAACAAGCCGCATAGCATCTACTTTTTCTTTGCGCTGTTCGGGATCTTTCATCTGGCTGATCTCTTTTGAAACAACATTCTTTTCAGCCTTCAAGGTTTCAACCTCAACGAGAAGCTCCCTCCGTTTTACATCCAATACTAAGATCTCATCCACAGGCGCGGGATCAGATTGTCTGTCCCGCAAGCTTTTTCTTACAACCTCAGGGTTTTCACGGATCAAATTGATATCGAGCATTTAGTACCTCCTTGAATTAATTAAAATACCGCCCCTCAGTGCAGGACGAGGGGCGGCTCGTGGTACCACCTGCGTTATCTATTTATTGGAATAGAAACTCTTTTCGCTGTAACGGGCTCGCCCCGTCTCTCTTACGATCCTAAGGATCCCTCCGAGAGCAATTGGCCAAAATGGCCACCAAAGTGGACTTCCCCTTCTAGCCTGGCATCTCTCACCAACCGATGCCTCTCTGGATAGACCTTTAAGGTACTTTGCTTTGGGTAAATTTATCTATTAATTGGGATTATACGCTTAGAGCCAAGGTTGTCAAGTTCAGCAAGGATCAATAAGAGGGAGTGCGGATCAGTAACCTCTTTCCATCGAAAGCGAAAGTAGGATTTTTTCTGTATTTTGAACTGTACAGAATTGTTTTAATTCAACCAATTGGCTGTCCACCATACCTGCGCAGGCATCCTGAATAAGGATAACTTGAAACCCAAGGGAGAACGCCGCTTTGGCTGTTTGCGCGATGGTCATCTCGTGCTGGATGCCGCAAAGGAGGACTCTGGATGTTCGCGCTGATCTTAGAAGGGCATCGAGCTCGCTGTGGTCAAAGGCATCGGACGAGTTTTTATATGCGATCGGCTCCCCTTCATAATGCGCCACCAGATCATGGATGCGAATTCCCTCTGTTCCTGGAACGCAGAAGCTTAGGCCGTTTGTCCGGTTCTCGTGCTGAACGTGAACGGTATGACCACCGTGATCACGAAAACACTGTAAGATGGCGTGAGCTTTTTTTGCCGCGAATAAAGAACCGGGAATTTCGAATTCTCCGCCTGAAAAAAAATCGTTTTGAAAATCAAGAAGGACCAGGGAGGTTGGAATCATTTTCTACCAAAGTCAGCTGGGTTTTCACCCCAAGCTTCGGTTTCCCATTTATGAATAGCGAAGCTATGTTTCGTCGTCGTTAAAAATACTTCGGCTTCGTCGATCAATTTGAAAAGGCTGACATTCTTCGCGGTACGCTTCATAGTTGTTTTGCACTTTTTATTTTTTACCCATAGGATCGCGTTTTTGGAATCGCTATAAATTGGCAGATCACTTTTTTCTTTGATGAGCCAGCGGATGCCATCGACGATGGCTAAAAATTCACCAATATTGTTGGTTCCATCGGGGTATAAATTGGACCTAAAAGCAAGTTTGCCTTTACCAAAAATTACCCCCTGCCATTCCACTGGGCCAGGCACGCCGCTGCAAGCCGCGTCTACCGCCAATGCCGGCGAGATCGGAGTTGATATCCTGCGGACAATCGTTTTTCTTATTTTGGAAACAGGGTCGCCGAATGTCTGTCTGTTTTTAGTGGCAACATAGCTAGGCCCAGAAGAAAAGGCTTTTTTCGCTTCCGATAGTGAAGCGAAGCTCTTATATTGCGCGCCAACAAACCTATCTACTTGCTCTAAACATTCGGGCCAGTTATCATAAATTCCGGGAGCGCGGCCTTTCCAGACCACATAAACTTTGGGTGTTTTTGCCATAGGTAAGGAATTCTACTTGAATTGCGAGGAAGGCGTGATTATGGGAGCAGCCTCGGCTGCAACCTTGACCACTGAACCCCAAAATCATTGGTGACCCAGACTTGAGGAGTGGTTCCGGCGCCAACCACCGCAAAGCCATTTTGGCTGGTAACAAATTGGAAATTCGAAACGTAATCCGTTTGCGGCGCGTTGAACCCAAAATGTAGGGAGGAGGGGTTCACGACGAAGGTTGCCCCCGCGTCATTGGTGTAGCACAGTCCATCTGCGCATCGAACAAAAATATCCTTGGATGAGGCATATTGTGGTGTTTCAATGTATACCGCGCCAACATTTAGCCGGCTATCCTGTAATTGCCATGTAGAACCATTATCAGTGGTTTGGTAAATAAATAGCATGCTAAATTCAAGAGAGCCGTCATCCTTGGATTTTGTGACGTTGATTGGTAGAACCCCTTGAGAGCCATCAAATTTGGGCATAAAAGGGGCAATATTTCCGTTTTTATACTCTTCAGGGAGTGAAACACTACTATGGCTCCAATTGAAACCACGGTCACTAGAATAAGCAATATTTACCATGCCGCTAGGTTCGTTCGCCATCTCACCTTTTATGATCATTGCCCGTTCCATATCCGTGTAAAGTACATCTCCGCAGATGTTGCAAAGGTGTATGGTGCCTTCTGGCAAGTTCGCTGCTGAGTCGGGTGAGATCAAAGGTAGGAGAGACCAAGTTTGGCCGCCATCATCGGTTTCATATTGCCGGATATACGCGTTACCCGCGCCGATATCCGCTAATTCAGCGATACCAACCTTTTCATTGAGGAAAGTTAAACTTGCCCCCTTGATCGCGTCGAATGATGGAAGTAAATTCCAGTTTGCACCTCCATCTGAAGTAGACAAAATTCCCCAATTTTCTTTTGGGTCAAGCACCGTTAGCCAGGCATATTGGCTGCCAAAAAAGCTAGAATTGGTGATGCGGTACTCAGCTGGCGGTGAAACGTCCATCCATGCATTAGCTCCATCCAATGTGCGAACTAGGATGGTTGCATTAGTAGCATCGGTCGCCCAAGCCCAGCCCTCAAGAGTGTTTACCATCGTTAGCTTGCTGATGCTTATTTCTTGCCCTGCAATCTGCGCAGCTGATGGATTTTCTGCAGGAGCATCGGTTGGGGCGATCATTTCAGAAGGAAGGGTGGCTTGTTCGGTAGCAACACCGGATTTATCCGACCCGCCTTGGGTGGGTTCGCTGATCTGGATGGGCTGAGGGATTGCGCAGCTTACCAAGAAAATCAATATTCCAAAAATGATGATTTGTTTAATTTGTTTCATTTTGATCTCTCTGTAATAAAGGTGATCTTTTCTATTATGATACATCAACAACCCTATTAAAAAGAAAATGGCTTAGCGCGGGGCTAGGCCATTTTGCGATAGGTTCGTTTTATTTTATAGCTTTTCGATAATGGTTGCTTCGCCCTGGCCAACCCCAACGCAAAGGGTCGCTAAACCGTATCTTGTGCCATTGCGCCTTCGCATCTCATGCAAAAGAGTAGTGAGAATTCGCGAGCCGGAGCATCCCAGCGGATGACCAAGCGCGATAGCGCCGCCATTTACATTGACGATATTAAAATCCAGATTTAGGTCTTCCATAACAGCCAGAGATTGGATGGCAAATGCTTCGTTCAGTTCCACTAGGCTAATATCGGAGATCTTTAATCCTGCCCTGGAAAGCGCTTTTTGGGTTGCCGGTACGGGTCCCAAACCCATCGTGCCCGGTAATACTCCCACGGAGGCCATAGAAACGATCCGGGCAAGAGGCTTGAGATTTAGTTGTCTCGCTTTTTTTTCTGACATGATCAAAACAGCTGAAGCGCCGTCATTTAATCCAGATGAGTTACCAGCGGTAACCGTACCGCCTTCTGCCCGAAAAGCTGGTTTCAATTTGGACAAACTGGCAACATTGGTATC
>CAIRYE010000044.1 GCA_903882765.1 uncultured Anaerolineae bacterium | reverse complement strand
GTCCAACCAGGGGATACCCTTTTTTCCATCGCGAGAGGCTGTGGATATTCACTTAGTGAGCTGCAAAATCTAAACCCTGATGTCGGTTATTGGATCTATCCGGGACAGATCATTTATTTTTATCAACAGTACTATTCCTACTCGGTTGAACCGATCTGGCAAACAGGCGGATTTTATTACACAGTTGAGCATGGAGATACCCTTTTCAAAATTGCCACCCATTATGGAATGACAACGGATAGCTTGATGGTGGCGAACGGTTTAACCAATCGGAATTTTATCTACACCGGCCAAGTATTGTATATTCCAGGTTCTAGTGGTGGATATTACCCTCAACCTTTAGAGCCGCAGCAACCACTTTATTATGAGCCAACCTATTACGGATCACAGCAATACGTTGTTCAAAGAGGGGAAACCCTTAAGATATTAGCTAGTCGATGGGGAATGTCTTTGTACGAACTAATGCAACTGAATCCTCAGATCTATAATGCCGACATGATCTATGCTGGCCAAACTATTTATTCACCGTATTATCAAACAGAATCTTATTCAAATTATTATGTCGTCCAATCTGGCGATACCATGAAAAAGATAGCTGGTTATTTTGGTATTACACTGTACGACTTGATGGTTCTAAATCCGTCGATCTGGAACCCAAACCTGATCTATGTAGGTACGTCCATTCGGGTTCAATAATTTTGTGCCCTAACCACAAAGCCTAGCTCATGTTTGCGCTAGGCTTTGTGGTTTTTAAACGCGCAGTCAAATTTGGGGTGAACTGGATTAAAATTGGACTATGAAAAATTTATTCCCTGTGATCAATATCAACATAAAGCCTAACTGGCAGAAACTCCTCGTTGCGCTATTTTTTGTTGGCTACTTGTGGATTGGTGTCGCTATTTATTCTGATTATGGGGTTTCGGTTGATGAAAGTTTTGAGATCAGTACTGGCAAAATAAATATGAATTATTTATTAGGCAGGAATGACCGGCTTCTATATTACGAGGATCGACATTACGGAGCTGTATTAGCCATTTTTTTAAACATTCTCGTGGACCCTATCAAAGATAGTCGGGATATTTTTCTCGCAAGGCATTTGGCAACCTTTTTAATTTTCTTTATGTCCTCCATTTTTTTTTATGGTATCCTAAGGAAATTGGGGAGCCATAGTATGATCGCAATTTTAGGGGTCGCCGCCTATATTTTCCACCCTCATATATTTTCGCATAGCTTTTATAATGTAAAAGATATACCCTTTCTTGCATTATTTACACTCAACATATACAGCTTGCTGCTACTGATAGAAAAACGAACCTTTAAATTCGCGGTCCTGCATGGGATACTGTCTGGGTTGCTTGTTGTTTTCAGGTTGCCTGGGGTTTTTATGTGGGCGATCACGGCTATAGCGGGTGCCTGGGTCCTTCTTTTGGATCGATCTTCGTGGAAAAAAATGGTAATGCTTGGAATCACCTATTTCGTTGTAACTGTTGCGGCACTGGTCTGCTTTATGCCTGCCCTATGGCATGCCCCGATACGCGAACTGCAGATCTTCTTTTCTATGGATCTATTTAGCTGGGATAGCAAAGAATTATTTATGGGGCAGTTCCTTAGGCCAGGGAAGTACCCTTGGTATTACCTGCCGGTTTACTTCATTGTTACAACCCCGATCTTGTTTCTCGTTCTATTTTTAGTAGGAACCATCTACGTAGGTTATGACCTGATTGTAAAAAAGGAGTTATTTGAACAAAGGGGCATTTCCAAACTGCTAATCCTGTCCCTATTCTACTTTCCTATGATCGTAATGATCATAATGAAACCGGTGATCTACAACGGATGGAGACATGCTTTTTTCATTTATCCAGGGTTTGTCCTCATTCTCCTCGTTGGATTGGTTCGATTATGGCAAACCGCTCAAGCAATGCAAATACATGGATTACGGTTCGCCTCGATGGCGAGTATCCTTGCTCTGCTTCTTATCCAAACAGGCGAGTTAGCGCTCTTCTACAAAGATAGCCATCCTTATGAACATACCTACTACAACCGTTTTGCCGGCGCCACCTTGGCGGAAGCACGATTGAATTACTGCATGGACTATTGGGGGTTGGCATATAAAGAAGCGCTCGAACAAATCCTGCTGATGGATGACTCCAAAGAGATCCGTGTCCTTGGATTTCACCCATACCTTGCTGAAGAGAATTGGAAAATTCTCCCCAAGGCGGATCGGAAACGATTGATCATTGTCGGGAAAGACGAACCGGCGGATTACTTCATAAACCATTTTCGGGTAGGCTTCAACGAACATTATTCAGACAGAGTAATGGTCGCTCCAATTCTTGTAAGGGACGCGTTGATCAATGCGACCTATAAATTTGTGAAATAAATTGCGGGGAGAGCATCATTGCGCGGCGTGAAAAGATGAAATCTGTGTACGATGCTATTAGATCAATAGAACGTAACATTACCGCGTCAGTAGCTCTAAATTGGTTGTTCTTGGTTTTCTGGTTCATGATACCTCCATATCTGGCGGTACCGACCTATCTATCCCCCATATTTATGACTAAGTGCCTCCGGAGGTATTCGAAACCCCAACCTACTGATCCGAAGTCAGGCGCTCTATCCATTGAGCTACGAAGGCAT
>CAIRYE010000043.1 GCA_903882765.1 uncultured Anaerolineae bacterium | reverse complement strand
CGTACATAATCACCATTGGGATCAAATTTTTGGGCTTGAAGGATAGGGTTGAACACCCGGAAATATGGCGCGGCGTCGGTCCCTGTGCCGGCTGTCCATTGCCAGCCGCCATTGTTGGCGGCGGGATCTCCATCCAATAAGGTTTCAAAGAACCATCTTTCGCCCCACTGCCAATTGATAAGCAAGTCTTTTACTAGGAAGGAAGCGACGATCATACGCGCGCGATTGTGCATCCATCTGGTCGCCAACAACTGCCTCATAGCGGCATCCACAATGGGCATACCGGTACGGCCAACCTTCCACGCCTCAAACTCGGCGGTGTTATTGCTCCATTTTATGTTTTGGTATTTTGGGTTGAACGCCTTTTTGCTGACGTATGGGAAGTGAAAAAGAATGCTGATATAAAACTCACGCCAGATCAGCTCGTTGAGCCAGGTGGCGGCTCCTTGCGTGCTAACACCCAACTGGCTAGCCCGCTGCTCAGCTTGCTTCGCCGCCATCACGGCCTGACGCAGCGAGATCATTCCAAACCGCAGGTAGGGCGAAAGCGAGGATGTGCCATCGAGATCGACCCGATTGCGCTGTTCGTTATACTGAAAAATGGCGGACTCGGCAAAAAGAGAAAGACGTTGTAACGCGACCCGTTCGCCGCTTGGAAACAGCTGGGAACCCTCACATTGTGGCAATGCATCACTTTTGGGGAGGATGGGCGAAGGTATCTGCTTCGGAGTTGGTATGCTCGTTAGGTCCTGGTTGAGCAAGGCTTTCCATGCCCGCGAGAATGGCGTAAAAACGGTGTACGGTTTGCCATCCGATTTTTGCACAAGGAGCGGGTGGATAACGGTTTGACCATGCACACGCACAAAGGGCAAGGCTGCCGCGATCCGCTCATCCCGTTTTGTGGCGTAGGGGGTGAAATCTTCTTCGGCATATATTGCGGTTGCCCCTGTTTGCAGCATAAGATCGCGTAAAACTTGCCCAGGTTCGCCGCTTCGCACAACCAAAGCGCTGCCCTTTTGCTTGAGCTGTTCATCCAAAACGTTTAGCCCCTCAAAAAGAAAGGCATGGCGTTGGGATGGTTCTTTTTGGTTCAGACGCGGATCGAGGATGAAAAGAGGAATGACCCCATCCCCTTGCTGGAGTGCCTTAGCAAGGGTTGGGTTATCCGAAAGCCGGATATCACGCCGAATCCACCAGATCGCTGACATTAGATCAGTCTTCTATGGGTACCGTTTGAGGTTCTGGTCTGATAAGAAAACCCAAGGCAATTGGGTGATTATATATTTTTACCCAGGCAAAGGCTGAAAGCCCCGCCATGATCAGAGCCCCGAAAATACCCGGTGCGGATGTTCCGTATTGCTGTAACAACCAACCGCCGATAATTGGGGCGATCACACGAGTGGAGCTTTCGACTGCCACAGATAAGCCGAGGATGCCGCCAATTTCTTGAGGGGCGACCGCTTTGGAGAGGGTTGATGAAAGCAATGTATTGAGTAAACCGCCAGAGAAGGATAAAGGCAGCATTATGACGAGCAGCGCTGGAATGGAGGTAACAAATCCCCACCCTACCAAACTCACCGCCATCAACATGACACAGATCAAGATGAGTAAATCTTCACGAAGCAACTTGGTAACGCGTCCAACCAAAAACCCTTGTGTGACTACAGAAAGGACACCAACATACGTGAGAATGTAACTGATCTGAATGGCATCCAGTTCAAATCGCTGAATGGCGTATAAAGAGAAAATGGTTTGGAAGAGGGCAAAGGCAACACCAAAAAAGAAGCGGCTCACCAAGATCGAACCAGTAAAGGGACGGCTGATCGCGGCAATGAGAGCGGAAAGGGTGATGGGTGATTTTTGGTTGTTGGCGGTGGTGCGTTTTTCTTCAGGCAATGATTCTGGAAGCCAAAAGTAGATCAGCAGCATATTCATGAAAGAAATACCCGCCGCGAAAAAGGCAGGGACGTTATAGCCCCATTGGCTAAGAAAACCGCCGGTTACCGGGCCAATAATGAAGCCAAGGCCAAATGCCGCGCCGATCATTCCTAACCCTTTCGCGCGACTTTTCTCATCGGTCACATCCGAGATGTATGCCTGAGCGACGGAAATGTTGCCACCGGTGAGACCATCGAAGATACGGGCGAGAAATAGGATCAGAAGAGAGTTGGCGAGACCAAGAAGGATAAAGCCAAGAAATGTTCCGAAAATGGAAATGAGCAGGATAGGGCGGCGGCCAAATCGGTCGGAAAAGCGGCCGAGGATAGGGGAGCCGATCAATTGCGCTAACGCGTAGGAGGCGATGAGCAAACCAGTAACTAACTGGCTTGATCCAAAGGTCTTTGCATAATAAGGGAGTAAAGGAAGAATTAGGCTAAAACCTAATAAGTCAATAAGGACTACAAGAAAGATGGCGAACAATGGTTTATTTTTCACTTGAATTACGGGTTCCTGATTCTGAATTATTGATTTAATACTTGGGTTTCGATCCAATGCCGAATGATATCGCCATGTTCACGCATTGTCTCATCTACCGCAGAGGAATACATCCGGAAATAATCTGGGATGATGTTTTCTGGTAACTTTTGGTTTTTCAACAACACTCGCAGCCACTCAATTTCGCTGTAGAGGTAGGACAAACTTCCAAGCTCCAAACTCGCCACAAGGTTATCCCCCATAAAACGGTTGGCAATATCGAGGTTTTCGTAGGAAATTTGGGAGACCGATCGAATATTGACGCTGATGATGGCGTCGATGCGATGTCGGTTTTTGAGGAAATGCTCAAGAGTATCGACTTGTTCTTCGGAAGGGCGCCGATGAATAAAAATGGTATGCGCGGATGAAACCAATCTCTCCACGTTGGCTAAAGCGATTTCGATCGACTCACCGAGGAATTGTCCAGCAATGTACTCCCGCAAACTTGGCTGGATATTAAAAATGCGGCCGCCGTAACATACGGAAGCATTGCACTCTTGTAGGACCAACGATAATTTATGCAAAGCCGCCGCGCTGGTTAGCTGCTGCGCTGACAAAATGACCAAGGAAGGCTTGATCTGATCGATGGTCTCTTTGAAACGGTTCGATGGCACATTGGGTCCAAGATAGATAACGTTGAACCCTTTTCGCCGTAGGAAGAGAGCGATCAGTAATGGCGTGAAGGCATGCCATTCATCTGAGGGACAACCGATCAATATGGTATGGGGGCGATTTGGGGCTGGTGTTGCCAACATCAACGAGTTGAGCCGCCGCAAGGCCATAGCGGATGCGTAGTGTTCTTGTTGGACTGTTGCCTCACCGGCTAACCAGGAATAGCCAACTTCAGCGATGCCTTGCTGAAGCACTTTAAGGCAAACGGTTTCAACCGAATAAAGGGCAAATGCCTGATTCAAATACCCTTCGGCCTGCACTTCGTTATAACTAAAACACGCCTTTATCCAGGAGTTGCGAAGGGCATCAAGCGAATTTTCGCCCTGATTCTCGAACGCCGCATTGGGATTTTCATAGGAACTTACCGAATTCACATTCAAAGGATCCAGCCCGCTGGATAGTTCCTCTTGCAATTTTTTTACGGCATGGGAAATTGATAAACCTTCGCCCTGTCGTTGGATCAGCCACTTCAGCATGGCAACATCGTATTCCGAATAGAGCCGGTGCCCGCCTTCGGTACGCTCCGGATTTGGCAACCCATAGCGCCGCTCCCAAGCACGTAAAACATCCGGCTTTAGCCCAGTGTCTTTTAATACCGCCTTCAAATTGTAGATAGGGTTTCTGTTCATACGTCAGGTTGCTTTCTAAAATGGAGTAATGGATCAAATTAATTTTTGACCATATTTTGTACAGATATTGTACCCATTTCTTTCAAAATTCGCTCGGTTGTTAATCGAGCAGAAAGTAAGACGATCGGAAGACCTGTTCCAGGGTGGGTTGAAGCGCCGGCGAAGTACATATTTTTATATTTGGCATGGCGGTTTTGTGGACGAAGGAAACCAACCTGCCAAAAATTGAGACTAAGCCCAAAAGCCGCGCCTTTTACCAAATTGAATTTCTTTTTCCAAGTGAGCGGGGTATTGATGATCTCAAACTTGATGTTTTCGCGCAGGTCGCTGATTCCCATTTCGTTTTCGAGGCGTTTGAAAACCGTTTCGCGGGCGCGATCTACCAAGGCCGGCCATTGATCTTTGTTGGAAGAATCGAGGTGACCTACTGGGACGAGTACGTAAAGCGTTTCTTCGCCCGCGGGCGCGGCATCGGGGTCGATTCGAGCGGGAGCGTGAACATAAAAACTTGGCTCATCAGGTAGGGTGTGGTCCTTGAAAACCCGATCGAAGGAAGCCTTGTAATCACTGCCAAGTAGGATATTGTGGAAGCCAATTTGGGGATAGCTCTTTTTGACCCCCCAATAAAACATAATGGAAGAACAAGTATAGAGTTTTTTGTCCAAGGCTTTCCCAGCGGCAACATCGGGCAGCAGGTCTTGGTAAATATAAGGAAGATCCGCATTGCCAACAAAGACATCCGCCGAATAGGTAGAGCCATCTTCGGTTGTTACGCTATCAACCTTCGAGCGAGATACATTGATCTTCTTAACCGGGGAATTGTAAATAAATTTGACGCCTACTTTTTCGGCGATGGCAGTGAGAGATCGGATCCCTTGGTACATTCCGCCTTTAGGGAACCACACACCCTCCGCTAATTCGGTGTACTGCAATAGTGAGTAGGTGGCTGGAGCATCGAAGGGGCTGAGCCCAAGATACATATTTTGGAAGGTAAAGACAGCTCGCAACCGCTCATCCTTGAAAAAACGGCTCACGTTCGCGTAATGTTTTTGGAGCGCTTTGAGTTGGAAGAGAAGGGGTAAATTCTCTAGGCTGAAGTATTCAAAAATATTATAGAAATTTCGGCCGACGAATTTTTGTACCGATAATTTGTAATGTTTTGACCCTTCGGCGATGTAGTTCAAAAAACCAGTGAAGGCGGTCGCTTCCACTTTTTCAAGCTGCTCCTGCATAGCCCCGATGTTGGATGTTAGCTGAATTTGAAGGCCGTCGGTGAAATGCACTTTGTAGGTAGGGTCGATCCGGGTGAGATCGAGATGATTCTTCATCTCCTCGCCCAAAAAGGCGAAGGTTTCTTCCCAAACTTCAGGCATTAAAAATAGGGTGGGACCAACATCAAATCGATGTCCATCCCGGAGAATTTGGTTGCAGCGCCCGCCAGAATTTTCATTCTTTTCAAGCACCGTAACATCATAACCGCTCTTTGCCAGCCTGGCGGCGGTGGCGATACCGCCAATGCCCGCGCCGATCACTACCGCTGTTGGTTTTATAGTCATAACAAGCTCCTATTGATTCGTGTTAACTCATTTGTTGATTTGTAACCAGATTATACCTTTTGTCTATATTTTGTCAATATATCTTTACAATTACTTGACAATTTATTAAATCTCTGTAAAATGTATATACGATTGGAGTAACCTATGCATGCACATTGGGAAAACATATTAATATCGCTCGCTGGTTCGATGCTTCCGCCGATCGCCAACCCTGTTTCGGTTTATCGTCGGGACGAGTACGGCGTTTTGAATTTGGCCTTCTCTCAATGCGCTGAGGTAGCCAGGCAACATAGCAGATCCTTTTATTTGGCAACCAGCCTGCTGCCTGTAGAAAAACGGGACGCAGTTAGAGTACTATATGCTTTTTGCCGCACTGTGGATGATATTGTGGATGAAGGCAGCGGAGAGGATCGTGAAGCTCAGCTATCCTATTGGAGAGAGGTCGTTTCGGGCGATGCTGCCCCACTAGAGGATGACCTGATCGCTCGAGCGTGGGCTCACGTTTTAAATTGCTATAACATACCACCCCGCTATGCATTGCAGCTGATCGATGGCGTGGCCAGAGACCTAACCCAAAATCGTTATGAAACCTTTGAAGACCTATCCACTTATTGTTACGGCGTCGCTTCTACGGTCGGATTGATGAGTATGTACATCATCGGTTTCAAATCCGCCGAAGCATTGCGGTATGCCATCAATCTGGGGGTAGCGTTACAACTTACCAATAT
>CAIRYE010000042.1 GCA_903882765.1 uncultured Anaerolineae bacterium | reverse complement strand
TTGCGTACAGGCGCCATTTTCGGCATCGGTGGGCTGCTGAAAAGATCTTCAGGAAGATCTTCATTCAAAAAGTAGGCGTGGATATCCTCACCAAGGGAAGGAATCGCGTTACTTTGGTAAAGCATCTGAGACGTGCCTACCGAATATGGCATATCCATTTCTGCAATTTCCAGGCCTTCAGGCATCGGCTGAGCAACATTCACCTTCATAGCTCCGTCTCGGTTGCTTTCGCTGTTCTCATCCACCGCCACAAAAGCCGTGTATTTGGTAGCCAGATCATTGGCGATGGCCAGCTGAAGCACTTGCGGTCGAATATCATGTTCCATTACCATCCCAAGGTCAAGTCGCTGCAACAGGTCTTTGATAATGGTTTTGGCGTTATAGCGGCTCACCAAACCTTCCACCGGACACTCTACCGTCAACGGCACAGTAAGCTCTATGGTCTCTTCACCACGCATTCCTCTGAAAAGCAAATTGAGTGGTTTTTCTCCAGCCATTACAAATTTCCCTGTCACCACCAAGGGCGAATCGCTGAACAGGTCAGGTAGCCGATTAGGGATAAGGTCGTAGATCGCCCCACCATCACCTTGCAATGAGATACCGGTCACCTGGGCGAAATTCACCCGATCCTGAAACCGCAGCATTGCGTTCTCAATATCTTCTCCCGCGCCAATGAACTCAGCTTCACCCTTGCCCAAGCTAGCCAGCTGGGTAAGAAAAGCGCGGTTGACCGAGGGGCCAATGCCAAAAGTAAAAATGTGCGAATTCCCCAGCAATTGGTTGATGGTACTCATCACACTCGCCTCACCAGATACCGATCCATCGGTCAGGAAGATCACATACCGAGTTCGTTTGGGGTCGGCCGGGATGGATAGGCTTGCTTTCAATGCCTCGCTGATCTCGGTACCGCCACGGGCATCCACTCGGTCTAGCAGGCGATCTACTTGTTCTACCGCGTTTTGTGTTACAGGTTGCACATTCGCCAAAAACTCCATATGATGATCAAACAAAATGATGGCAAAGGTATCCCGTTCGTCCATCGAACGAAGGCAAGCTCGCATGGCGTTTTTCGCTTGCTTGATCGGCTCTCCGCCCATCGAGCCAGAACGATCCATCACGAAGACGAACTCTCTCGGGGAGGGGTTCGCGCTCACTGTTTGGCTCGGAGGCAAAATGGTTGCCATAAAGGTGCGCTCATTGTTATTTTTTTCCAACCGTGGCTCTACCCACACCGGCATCTGAACCGCGTCCCCAGCAAAACCCCAGCGCAACACCAGGTCGTGGTCCGGGATGACAGCTCCGTCCAACTCCACAATAAATTTGCCGGCTTCCACTTCTTCCACATTGATGGAATGGGTCGGGCTAGTAAAACCTTTCAGGGCAACGCCCGGGGTAACTTCCACTACGATCTCGATATCGCCAATATGCGCCTTATCGAAGGTGTAAGGAGCATCCACATCATTTCGATCATAGCGATCACTTGGTGAATGGTATTTAGGGGTCAAACCCATCGGGAAGATGAACTCGCCCTCATTAGAGAGGTAATTGATCTTCTGCTGATAGGTCAACACCGATTCGATCGCCTCGCCTGGCTGTACATTCGCCAAATTGACGGCAAATAGATTCTCCAAGCGCAGCTCCAACATACCGGCTCGCTTGCCGCTGCTTTTCGCGCGTTCAAATTGCTCTTTCGCTTGCTGTATCTCTTGCAGAGATGATTTGATCACCTGTCCGCCCACCCGCAGCTCAAAAGCGACCACCGATGCTTCGTGGTTGATCGGGAATAAGTACTCCAGATCAATGGGGTTAGCAAAGGTATTGCGGTATTGCTGCTCCACGGTGACCACAGTAGCAAAGCCAACCACCCTGGCGTTTACCCGTGTATGCTCCAATGGTAGCGGGCTGGAGATCTGGTTTTTTTCTACAACAAAGATACATGGAAATTCAGACGTTTTCAACATTTATTCCTCCTTATTTGTTGGATTTATGATTTCAATGGTGTCATCAAAGATGACGCTGACAGCCTGTAATAGCGCCGCCAATTTTTTACGGTTCGCGGAGCTCAATGAAGCCGGCACGATCAAGGTCATATCCTCGGGCAAGGCGTAATGGCTGTAAGTACGTCCAATAGCGGTAGCCCGTGGTTTCGCCGT
Organism: uncultured Anaerolineae bacterium; assembly: GCA_903882765.1. Classification (GTDB taxonomy): domain Bacteria; phylum Chloroflexota; class Anaerolineae; order Anaerolineales; family Villigracilaceae; genus UBA5195. The sequence continues at coordinate 3,283 of CAIRYE010000042.1, read as the reverse complement.
TACAGCTTCGCGATAATTCTCATACATCGCCCGCAATGCTTGCTCATTCTCGCTAGAAAATATTGCGCGAATGTCATCCAGCCGGTTCCCCTGCTGCCTAAGGATGGGGATGAGCTGTAAAAGGAGCAAGTGCTTTTCCCCGTACTTCGCTCCCAACCCAGCCCCATCCGGCCCTGGCAAGATCCCCTGCTGTATATAAAAGTGGATCGTCCTTCGCGGAACGTTCCCTTCTTCACTCAACTCTTGTATCGAATACTCTTTCATCTTTCCTCCTTTTATCTTTACAGTACTAATATAGCACTGTCATTATTCAATGTCAAGTATTAAAATCAAATTCCTCAAAACTCGTCCTCCAAATGCCTAACTGACTCACAACAAAATCACCAGCATCGCATATGAGTTTATCGCCGACAAACTCGATTCCCCGTTCAAAGCGTCAGCCTCCCGTAGGGGTTTGTCACTGACAAACCCAGTTGGCGCCAGCCAACACGCCCTTCTGAAAATGTCTAAATTGATCTCATTTACACCAACATTAAACCTCAGATCTGATCCCTCACGAATCGCCGCTTTGCCACGCGGGCTCTACCTCCCATTCAAATCACCAGCCTCACGTAGGGGTTTGTCACTGACAAACCCAGTTGGCGCCAGCCAACACGCCCTCCTGACCAAGTCTAAAATAATCTCATTTACATCAACATCAAGCCATAGATCAAAACCCCGCACGTCAGCGCCGCGCAGCCACGCAGGCTCTGAACAGCAATCAAATCACCAGCCTCGCGTAGGGGTTTGTCGCTGACAAACCCGGTTGGCGCAAGCCAACATGCTCTTCTGACCATGTCCAAAAAAACTCATTTACATCACCATCAAGCCAATTATCAAAACCCCGCACCTCATCACCGTGCAGTTACGCCAACTATGCGTCCAAACCGTGGACACAGCTTATATATCGCGCCTGTCTCCAAACCAAGCGTGCGTACAAAACCGAAGATCACCGTTCCAAAGCCCGCCTACCAAAACCAAAGGCATTCAACTTCCCAACTCTCATGCCACCGACCCAACCCAACGGCCGCCAACCAACAAGCCCTTTACCGCCAATTCAAATTTCCACCGCCCACTCCCGATTTTTTCGATTAAAATAAAGGTTTCTAATCAGTAACCAGACTCTTCTACCTACTATCGGAGCAAAAATGGCAAAAGTTCTTTCAGGCAACGAGATTCGTCAAACCTTCATCGATTTCTTCGCGGAGCACGGCCACACCGTGGTCCCTTCCGCTTCGCTCGTCCCCGGCGGCGACGCCACCCTCCTCTTCACCAACTCGGGTATGGTGCAATTCAAAGATGTCTTCATCGGCACCGATGTTCGCCCCTACACCCGAGCCGTCGATAGCCAAAAATGTATGCGAGTGGCAGGCAAACACAACGACCTAGAAGACGTAGGCCGTGACGATACCCACCACACTTTCTTCGAAATGCTCGGCAACTGGAGCTTCGGCGATTACTACAAAAAAGAAGCCATCGCTTGGAGCTGGCAGTTACTGACCGAAGTATGGGGCCTGCCCAAAGACAAACTCTACGCCACCTGCTTCAAGGACGACAAAGGCAACATCCCTACCGACGAGGAAGCCGCTGATATTTGGCGCACCCAACCCGGCATGAACCCAGAGAATATCCTCTACTACGGTCGCAAAGAAAACCTCTGGCAAATGGCGGAATTCGGGCCCTGCGGTCCATGCTCCGAGATCCACATCGACCTCGGCGAAGAGCGTGACAATATGCACGGCACTCCCCACAAATGCGGCGTAAACGGCGATTGCACCCGTTACCTCGAACTGTGGAACAACGTTTTCATCCAATACAATATGTTGGAAGGCGGCACTCTCGAACCTCTGCCCGCCACCCACGTCGATACCGGTATGGGCTTCGAGCGCATCGTCTCGGTCCTTCAAAATGTCGATTCCAATTACAAAACCGATCTCTTCGCCCCCATGATCGAAGTCATCCGCAAACTAAGCGGCCACAGCCTGCAGCAGGTCTACGCCGATTTCACCCCCTTCCGAGTCATCGCCGACCACACCCGCGCGGCTGCCTTTCTCATCGCCGATGGCGTCGTGCCCGGCAATACCGGCCGCAATTACATTTGCCGCATGATCATTCGCCGAGGCGCTCGCTTTGCTAGCAAGATCGGCCTGCACAAGCCCTTTATGGCACAGGTCGTCGAACCGGTCATCGAGGCTTACGGTGCTTTCTACCCCGAGCTAGTACAGCACAAGCAATCCATTCTCGATTCCATTACCCGTGAAGAAATTCGCTTCTCACGCACGGTCGAAAGCGGCACCGCGTACCTGCAAGGCATGTTGGATGAACTGAAAAAGGAAGGCAAAACGGTCCTCGACGGCCGCAAAGCCTTCGATCTCTATGCCACCTACGGCCTGCCCCTTGAGCTCAGCCGCGATATCGCCAAAGAACAAGATCTCGACGTAGACGAAAAAGGCTTCCTCGATGCCCGCGAACAACACTCCATCGCCTCAGGCGGCGGCAGATCGATGGGCAGCAATGGCGGCAACGATACCGAATTTTTCGGAAACATTTACAAAAAGTTGATCGATACCGCCAAGCTCAAGAACGCTGTAGAGTACGACCCCTACACCTCGCTCAGCGCTGATGGTGAAGTGCTAGCTATGGTAGTAAACGGCGAAGAAGTAAACACCGCCCAATTTGGCGATGCCGTCGAGATCATCCTGCCCAAAACTACCTTCTACATCGAAAGCGGCGGCCAAGTAGGCGATACCGGCCTCATCCGCGGTCACAATAGCAACGGCGCTGTGTGGGAAGTGGAAGTAAGCTCCGTACGCCGACCTGCCTCCGGCCTCATCAGCCACATCGGCGAAGTGATCAGCGGCAAACCCTGCGCTGGCGATAAAGCCTCCGCCCTTGTAGATAACGACCGCCGCCGCGATATTATGCGAAACCACACTGCCACCCACCTCATGCACGCCGCTTTACACAAAGTACTCGGCCCACATGCCCGCCAAGCCGGCTCGCTGGTAGCCCCAGACCGTCTTCGCTTCGATTTCAATCACCCCGAAAGCATGACCCCCGCTCAGATCGAACAAGTGGAACAGATCGTCAACCAAGCCATCTCCGCCGATTACGAAGTAAGGTCTAAAACCCGCAGCCGCGAAGAAGCCATTGCCGAAGGCGCTATGGCGCTCTTTGGCGAGAAATACGGCGATGTCGTACGTACTATCACCATTCTCGATGATGACCCGCAAGAAGAAGGCAC
>CAIRYE010000041.1 GCA_903882765.1 uncultured Anaerolineae bacterium | reverse complement strand
TACAATTGCGGTAAAAAAGAAGCGGAAAAATAATAAGGTCGTAGTAGTAAGCCCCTCCGCGTAGGCCAACTTTCCAAAAATTCCAAGCGTACCGTAGCTTACGGCTGAGAGAATGGTGATGGCGATTCCGGCAAATGGGGTCATTGGGCTTTCTTGGTGATATTGAGGATGATGATCTTTGTGGAATGGTTGAAGGGGGTTGGGTCCACGGGCAACAGCTTTGATGGTTTTTCCCCATAGCCGATATAACTTTGGTCGACATCAAGGATCTGGTCGAAGGAAACGTAGCCATCTCCAAAGATCTGTTCGATGGCTTTCATCACTTCAGCCCCGCTTACAAATAAGGCGTTGTTGATGCAGATCAATTTGCCATTGTGTTTGATGAGTGGCCGCACTTTGTTGATCAGGTTGACGAACCCACTGTTTAAATCCACTCTGCCGCTGCTGGTTGTTGAGAAGAAAGGGGGATCTAAAAGAACGAAATCATAAGAAGCACCTGCTTTTTTGTAATGCGAAATGGCCGGGAAGAAATCATCAACTTTTATCTTCATTCGGGAAGGTTCAATTGTGTTGAGGGTGATACTTTCTTTTGCTAGGTTTAAGAACTTAGCGCTTTTATCCAATTGGGTTACATGGCTGGCGCCACCAGCGAGTGCCGCGATGCCTAGACTGCCGGTGTATGCGAAGGCATTGAGAATGGTTTTGCCAGAACTGTACATCTTTAGCCATTCACGTAAATTTCGAGTATCCAAGTAGAAACTCGCGTCGTGGTTCATGGTTAGGTCTACCTTATACCAAACACCATTTTCTGCGATCTGTTGGCAAGGCTCGGTTCCAAAGTGGATCGTTCCTTGTTTTCCTTGAGGAGTATTGGCGTATCGTTCTTTTAGTACAACACAATCGACGAAAGGGAGGTTTTGTTGCGTCCATTTTGTTATGTAAGCGGCAAGATCAGGGTTAGGAGTTTTTTGGTAATGGTTGATCAGAATTGTTTTCCCAAACAGATCGATACAGAAGTCAGGATTCCCCTCGAAGAAGCCATTAAACAATCGAATAGCCCCGGTGTGTTTCGAATCCAACTTTTGGATTCGATGTCCCAGGGCTGTATTGAGAAGAATTTCTAGATCATTCATGCAGGTTCGACTTCAGCTCGTGTTTTTCTTTGTAATAAGGGTTGTCGGGGTCGGGCAATTCCCTAGCGGCATTTTTCAGTATTTCCATGCTGTGCTCGATCAATTGTTGAAGATGGTCTGCAGTTTCGGGTTCGTTGTTATCAACCCGTTCAAGTGTTTTTACTAAAGAGCGGCGTAAACCGCTGGCACGCCTTGCCCAAATAGAATCTACCGATAAGCGCTCCAGGCGAGCGGTGATCATCCGAAGAAGACCAACCTGTTTCGGATCAAGTTGGCTGATCATTGACAGGAAGCGTTGACCACCGAGCTGGTGGCTTTGGCGGTCCCGCGGAAAACCTCGATGGAATAATCAAAACTCTGGCCATTCTCAACAGTAACAGTGTCGCTGAAAGAAGTAGCGTCTGGTCCTAATTCCGCGATGGATTCTCCATCACGTAGGACGCGGAATCCGGATTCATTACCGTTCTTATCGGTCCATTCCATCTCCATAACTAAAGTGGTTTGGGTATTGGAAAAACTACAGAAGTAATTCCATTTTTTCCAAATAGGCGCGAAAGGGGGAACCTCAGTGGGGGTATCGGGCGCTCCAATAGTGGGAACTGTCCAAACACTTCCTTCAGGGGTGGCAAATTCCGCGGGTAACCAACAGGTTTCGGTACTACCCGGAACTTTGACGATCCAGAATTTGTCTTGAACGCCAACAACATCCACTTTCTGGCCTTCTTTGATCAGAACGACCACCTTGAAGTTGGTTCCGGGACCTTGCCGGCAATTGACGTTGTTATCGAAGGTGAGGATTGGCGCGGAGTAGGTTGGGGTTATTGTAGCCGCTAGGGTTTTGGTTGCTTTTGGGGTTGAAGTGGAAGCCTTGCCTGGATCAATAGTTGGGCTGGCGGCATCAGGAAGAGGGGTGGCGGTATTGAGGGATTCGAGGGTTAGTGCCACACTTGTAGCGACGGTGTTGATATCAAGAACTGGGTTGGTGGTTTGGCGGGCTGGAAGATTACAACCGCTAAGGAGCATCGCGGCTGTTGCTAAAGAGATCAAAAAGAAGGGTTTATTTTTCATAATCATCATTGGTTGGATAAAAAAATTAATTAACGTTAAAATTATACACCGATGAACAATAAACATAAGATTTCTTTAGATGAGCGGAGGGGTGATGTCATTAAGTGATCTGTTACAACAATGGCAGAATGATGCTGATACCAACCCCAATATCGCCGCGTGGAAGAAGATCCCCGCACGAGCTGCTCTTTGGCAGAACTTGCCAGCGGATTTAAACCCCATGTTGGCTCAAATGCTCGCTTCCCGTGGCATCGATCGGCTATATCAACACCAAGCGCTAACCTGGAATACAGTAAAAGAAGGTCGTAATGTTGTGTTGTGTACAGGTACCGCGAGCGGAAAATCGTTGGCATACAACCTGCCGGTTTTAAACCAAATAATGGAAGATGATACTTCGAAAGCTCTTTATATTTTTCCTACAAAAGCGCTTACCCAAGACCAATTCACTTCGCTGGTCGATATTTCTTGCTCAGCAAAAAATGATCCGATACGCCCGGCTATCTACGATGGGGACACTCGACAGGCGGACCGGCCCGCTATTCGTAAAACGGCAAACATCCTGCTTACCAACCCTGAAATGCTGCATACCGGAATACTTCCCCACCATACCAATTGGTCGGTTTTTTTTAGCGGGTTGCGATTTATTGTGATCGATGAGGTCCATACCTATCGCGGTGTGTTTGGTTCGAATTTTGCCAATGTACTACGCCGATTGCTGCGAATCGCCCATTTTTACGGCGCTTTTCCACAAGTCATCATGACATCAGCAACGATCGCCAACCCTTCAGAACTGGCAACTAAGTTATGTGGGATGGAAGTTACTTTGGTGGACGAGGATGGATCTGCCAGAGGAGAAAAGAATTTCCTCATCTACAACCCGCCGGTAGTGAATCAATCATTGGGCTTACGAAAAAGCTCTGTAAGTGAATGTGTCCGCTTAGCGCAAGACTTACTAAAACATGATCTTCAATCGATCGTTTTCGCTAGAACGCGCCGTACAGTGGAGATCGTGCTCAAGTATCTTCGTGATACGATGGGGAAGGAAAATCGCAGGCGTTTCTTCAAGCCGGATGATCTCGATTCGCTCAATGATCTGGAGCAAGTTCAGGGGTATCGTAGTGGCTATTTGCCGGCAGAAAGGCGAAAGATCGAAAAAGGTTTGCGCGATGGCGAGGTTAAAGTTGTGGTTGCCACCAGCGCTCTCGAGTTGGGAATCGATATTGGGGACCTCAAGGTTGCGTTGATGTTGGGTTATCCTGGTTCGATCGCCAGCCTGTTGCAGCAATCGGGTCGCGCCGGGAGGGGAATCGATCCCTCTATTGCCATCCTTATTACAACCGCCCAACCTTTAGACCAATATTTAGCGCATCATTCAGATTATATTTTTTCGAAAAGCCCCGAACATGCCTTGCTTGATCCGAACCATATCGTTATCCTGCTCAATCACCTGCGTTGCGCTCTTTTTGAACTTCCTTTTAACGCTGGTGATAAATTTGGAGATGTTGATGTTGACGAATTTCTTACCTTCTTAGAAGAAAATAAAGAAGCCTACTCTCGCGCAGGAAAAACTTTTTGGATGGCCGACGCTTACCCCTCAGCAAATATATCCTTGCGTACAGCATCGCCCAATAGCATCGTATTGCAATCAGAAGAAGGCGGTGTACCACGTGTGATAGGCCAAGTGGATTTGGAATCGGCTTATTGGATGGTTCATCCCCGAGCTGTTTACTTGCACGCGGGTCAGCAATATTTTGTTCAATCATTAGATCTAGAAGCTGGAAAAGCGACCTTGGTTCCGGTTGCTTTGGAGTATTTTACTGAGCCGACCAAAGAGGATGACATTGAAAAAGTATCCCTTTCGGAAACGATGTTGGTTCCTGGTGGAGACAAATCCAAAGGCGAGATTATCGTGCACTCGAAAGTAACTGGTTTTAAAAAGAAACAGTGGGGCACCAGTGAGATCTTGGATATGGAATTATTAGATCTTCCCGAAACAGAGCTGAATACAACTGGTTATTGGTTTCAGATTAGCGAGCCTTCGCAAGAGAGGATCGCAAAAGCGGGTCTTTGGACCAATTCACCGAATGACTATGGATCCAAGTGGCCAGCGGTTCGTGAAGAGATTAGAAGGCGGGATGAATACAAATGCCAAGCCTGTGGCAACATCGAACGAGGAAAACAGCACGACGTGCATCACAAATCCCCCTTTCGCGAGATCGTACGAAGGGCGCTTGGCGAACTCTCTAATGATCAGCAGCTCGGGAATATCGAAATTCCACAGGAGATCCTTGACCGGGCTAATCGAGCGGATAATCTGATCACCCTATGCCATGAATGCCACAAAAAGGTAGAGCAAAATGTTCGTATGCGCAGCGGGTTGGCGGGGTTAGCTTATGTTTTTCAGCAGCTAGCGCCGTTGTTTCTGATGTGTGATGCTGAGGACATTGGGGTGTACTTTCACCCTGAAGCCGAGTTTTGTGATAAACAACCCGCGGTGGCCCTGTATGATATGGTGCCGGCTGGTATTGGGTTTAGTGAAAAACTCTACGAACTTCATGGGCAACTGGTTGATGAATCTTACCTGTTGGTCAACGAATGCCCGTGCGATGACGGCTGCCCGGCTTGTGTTGGACCGGCAGGCGAGAATGGCACTGGCGGAAAAAAAGAAACACTAGCGATCCTGAAGGAAATGCGCATGGCAAGTGATTAAGCTATAATTAGAATGAATTTTCTAAGAAAACCCTATGCCTACATTATCAGATAAACTCAAAAGCCTTGGTGTTAAAGTTGGAATTCCAAAGGATCAGGTCCCCGAAAGGCCAACGAAGCCGACAAAACGACTAAATAGCCTTGAAGAGGTGTTATGTGGTCGTTGGGTGAACACCCGGCAAGGCGACGCGTTTGTGGTGGAGTATAGTTTTCCGAATGACCAACAGCATGGAATTTATCCGGTGCTAATGGAAAACCCGATGTCTGTGATCGCTGAAGTGGTGAAAGATCCTAGAGTGGCGGAACTGAAGTATTCCGAGATCGCTTTTATGGATACCGAAACCTCTGGGCTATCTGGCGGCACCGGGACATACGCCTTTATGATCGGCCTTGGCAGATATTTGGGCGATGCTTTTAAATTGTCGATCTTTTTTATGCAGGATCCCTCCGAAGAACCCGCCATGCTTGAGGCTGTAGCGGATTACCTTGCGCCTTGTAAAGCATTTGTTTCGTTCAATGGCAAATCTTTCGACGCACCTCTCCTTCGAACACGTTACATGCTCAATGATATTCCTCTACCGTTCGGTGATTTTGCTCATATCGACTTGCTGCACATTGCCCGTAGGTTATGGCGAGATCGGTTGCCCTCACGGGCTCTCAAGTATCTTGAGGAAAAGATCATGTTTGTTCCCCGAACAAGCGAAGAAGTCCCCGGATTCGAGATCCCTTGGCTTTATTTTGATTACCTTAGAACAGGCGACATCCTCCCGCTGAAAGGTGTTTTTTATCACAACTCAATGGATGTTGTATCTATGGCGGTGTTGTTTAACTTAGTAAATTGGGTGTTAGAAGAACCCAACGGGAAAGGTCTCGAACATGGACAAGATATCATCGCCCTCGCGAAAGTTTTTGAGGATTTAAAAAAGTGGGATGACGCCGCGATCTTGTATGAACGAGGGTTGGCATCCACCTTACCCGAGTCCGATTTTCATCAGGCAGTGAGGCGGCTTTCGATCTTGCAAAAAAAACGCGGAGATTTTGATGAGGCGGTGAGGTTGTGGCATTCAGCCGCTGAACAAGGACATATTTATGCCCACATTGAGTTGGCAAAATTTTACGAACATCGCGTCAAGGAGAAGGATAAGGCCTTGGATTGGACGCAAAAATGTAAACAGCAACTTGAAGCCGCGGATATGCCGCCTTATGAGAAAGAGTTTTGGTTGGCAGAAGTAGAAAAGCGTTTATTACGCCTGAACAAGTAACCAAGTACATCTGTTTTTTTCGTGTGGGGTAACCAAAGAAAGAAAAAGTTCATTATCAACGGTTAAGGAAAAACTTAAATATTGACCCTCTTTTTTGCGGATGCTATGATTTCAGCCAGCAAGGTACATCACACTATCCGCACTATTATTTAAGGAGTTGACTATGACGATTGGTGGTTACGCAAATAAGCTCGCTTGGATCGACCTTTCAAAAGGCGCGATCGAATACAAACCTATCCCTGAGAAAGAAGCCCGCTTGTACATTGGCGGTCGTGGACTCGGCGTGAAGTTTGTATTTGATAATGGGGTCAATGTTGATCCTTTGTCACCTGAGAATATCCTTTGCTTTATGAACGGTCCTATGACTGGGTCTGAAGCCAATATGAGCGGTCGTATGGCCGTTGTCACAAAATCTCCTTTAACCGGAACCGTGACCGATAGCCATCATGGTGGTTGGTCCGCGGCTCGCCTTCGCTGGTCGGGTTTTGATGGTTTGATCTTTAAGGGTAAAGCTGCCAAGCCAACCTATGCCTACATCAATGATGGCAAGATCGAGTTACTTGACGCCTCCGAGGTTTGGGGCAAGGGTGTTCACGATACTGTCAAACACTTCAAAGCAAAGTACGGTGAGGAAGACCTAACCGTGATCACCATTGGCCAAGCTGGCGAAAACCTGGTGAAGTATGCTTGTTGGATGAACGAAAACGATCGCGCCTCAGGCCGTGGTGGTACAGGCTGCGTAGGCGGTAGCAAAATGCTTAAAGCTATCGTTATCAAGGCAAAAAAGAATATTACCAAAGCTGAGAACCGCGAAGCTTGGAAAGCCGCTCACGATCGCGCTTTACAATGCATCATGGCTCCTGAAAACATCACCAGCCCCAAAAAGGGTGGCCTTTCTGTTTACGGTACCAATGTTTTGATGAATATCAATAACAGTATTGGTGCTCTTCCTACCAAAAACAGTATGTTCACTGCTTTCGGCGAGAACGCTGAAAAGATCAGCGGCGAATACATTAACGCTAATTTATTGGTTGATAACCCCACCTGCCATGCTTGCCCAGTTGCTTGTAAGAAGGAAGTGGAAGTAAAAGACGGACCCTACAAAGGTCTGCGAATGGAATCTGTTGAGTACGAACCAGCTTGGTCCGTTGGCGCTAACTGTGGAAACAGCGATGCCCGCCTAGTAGCCAAGATGATCGATCTCTCCAACGATTATGGTTTCGACGCCATCGAAATTGGTCACCCTCTCTCTGTTTGGATGGAAGCAACTGAAAAAGGCTACACCAAAACCGAAGGTACACTTGCCTGGGGCGATGCTGATGGAATGACCAACGCCGCTGAACTGGTTGCCTTCCGTAAGGGCTTCGGTAGTGTTATGGCAGAAGGCGCTGATGCCACTGCTTCCTATTTCGGCCACCCCGAATTAGCGATGACCTGTAAGGGCCAGGGTATTCCTGCTTATGATCCTCGCGGTCTCAAGGGTGAAGGTTTGGGTTATGCTACCTCCAACCGTGGCGCTTGCCACTTACGTGCTTATACCCCTGCCGCTGAGCTCGGTGTTATGCCTTTTGGTTCCCTCAAGGTTGACCCGATCGAATGGAAGGGCAAAGGCGGTTTGGTCAAGATCTTCCAGGAAGTCCACGCCTTCTCTGATAGTATGGACATCTGCAAATTCAGCGCGTTTGCCATGGGCGGCGATGAATATGCACAACAATATTCCGCAATGACCGGCATTCCTTTCACCGTTGATGATGTTTTGAAGACCGGAGAGAGAATTTATAACCTCGAGCGTCATTACAACAACCTCGCTGGTTTCGGCGCTGGTAGTGATATTTTACCCGCTCGCTTCCTCAACGAACCATCCACTATGCCTGGCTCACTCGGCCAAGTTTGTGAATTGGATCAGATGTTGGAAGAATATTACACCGCCCGCGGTTGGGATAATGGTGTCGTACCTGAACAGAAATTAAAGGAACTTGAGATCATTTGATCTGAGAACCTGTAACAGCAGCAAGGTAAACTGGTGGAGCATGCTCCACCAGTTTTTTTATCCGTATTCTCTATTTTAAGAACGGTTTTGGTATAAAAAGGGGAAAAATTGGAGGAGTGTTATCCCCCAGCTCGAAGGGTTTTCTTTTGAAAACGTGCCATGAAGTCATCCGCAAACGCCTCTTCCAAGGTCATGGTTAAACGGGTTTGACCAACTACAAGTGATCCAATTTGGAAGGGTTCCATTTTTGTTAGTTCCACCAACCAACCTTCTCCTTTAACGGCTGAATCGCTTACTAAGACTCCGCCTAATTCCACCAGGTATTCCAGAAGAAGGAAATAGGGTATCCCCCGCATTTCATGAACGATGGTTTGAATTTTCGATAGGGAATCCATTTGAGGGATTCCTATCCGCCGCCAACAGGCGGGAAAATATCTACTTTATCATCCGCTTGAATCACGGTATTCATTTGTTCTGGCAAATATTCTGATTGACGCCCGTTGAGAAAGAATTTCATATGAGGTAGGAAGTTCCCATTTTCATCGAGCAATTCACCGCGCATTCTCGGATAATCACTAACAAACATATGAACGAGTTGGATCGCCGTAGTACCTTGTTTTAAGGTCAACTCAACCGTCTTCTGACCGACGATGGGGCGTAAAGTGGCATAAAAATTTACCTTCATGATCAGATCCTCCATAACTGATTCTCCTCCTTTATTCATCGAGCACTACTTGGCCCATTGGGGTAATCTCATAACCTTGCAAAGCCGAAACGGCTTTTCTAAAGGCATCTAATTGGAACAACTCGAAAACTGGCGCAAGCAATTCGGAGCTGGCGAATTCTCTGGGGAAAACAAGGTCGTATCGTTCTTGAAAAAGGGGAATAAAATCCAGATCCAGAGCTTGGGCTGCGGCGGCAACTGCGAGCCCACAATTTGCCCTACCCGAAGCGATCGCGGCTGCCACGCCGAGATGGGTGTATTCTTCTTGGGTGTAACCATAGATATGCTCATTGGAAATTCCCTGTTTGGCAAGGTGATAATCCAACAACACTCGGGTGCCAGATCCCCTTTGACGGTTTACGAATTTCAAACCGGGGCGGATGAGGTCATTGAGCGTTTTGACCCCTTCCGGATTCCCTTTTTTTACTAATAAGCCTTGATCCCTAGCGGCGAGCGTGACTAACTTAACCGGTTTTCCCGGCATAAAACGCCGAATGTACGAAAGGTTGTATTCGCCTGTTTCTGGATCAAGCAAATGCGACCCGGCCATATGGGATTCGGCTCTGTTCAGGGAGATGAGACCGCCTTGTGAACCAACGTTTGCTGAGACCAGCCGGCGATCGTAAGCGGTAAGGAATTGCGACATTACATCGAGAATGAGGTCGTGCGATCCGATGCAGAGAATAGTATTGTTCAACTCTTTTTGCGTTCGGTACAAATGCACTTGCACCTTGCCGCCCGCCTCAACCCCTTGCACCCCCGGCGGAAGTATGACCACCCCATCAGCCTGTACGAGAGAGGTGATAACGCCAGCCCCTCGTGAGAGTGGGGCAACCAGCAGATTGTTTCCGACTCTTCCGGCAGCAACCCGTACATAATCCACATCGCCGGCAGGGGAGGTTATTTTTCGAGTGAGGATTGCTTCTTCCGTGGGGATTTCAGCAGGGGTTCGGCCTATCCATTTGGAGATGATGGGCTCCACAAAAATATCTATGGTTAATGCCGCCGAAACAGGATACCCAGGTACACCTATGACGGGTACTTGACGATCGTTTTTGGCATGGATCATTCCCAGAATAACAGGGTGTCCGGGGCGGACGGCTACCCCATGAACCAAAAGTGTTCCCAGTTTTTCAACCACACGAGAGGAAAAATCCTCTGATCCTGCGGACGATCCTGCGTTGAGCAGAACCATGTCATACTTTTCCGCGGCTTCGGCAGCGTTTTTACAGATCAGATCAAAATTATCGATTGTAATGGGGAAACGGGTTGCCTCAGCGCCCATCGTTTTTATCTGGGCTGCTAAAACCAGTGAGTTGTATTCAATGATATCGCCAGGTTTAAGAGAAGCCCCGATTGGAACTAGCTCTGTTCCGGTTGGTAAAATAGCAACCCTTGGTTTTCGCGAAACCTTAATTTCATGGTGTCCCGCGGCAGCGATCGCGCCTAGGTCCACCGCTCTTAAAACGTGCCCCGCTGGAAGCAGTAACTGGGTCGCGATGATGTCCTCTCCCAAAGAACGAACATGGCTCCACGGGGCAACCGCAGCTCTAATTCGAATGGAAGCTGACACACGAAGGGTCTTTGTGATATTTCCTTCAGCGTCCAGGTGTTCAACATTCTCAATTGGTATGACGGCATTTGCCCATTCTGGGAGAGGATCGCCGGTATCAACGTATTGGGCGAATTCTGGTGTAACTGGAAGAACGAATGGGTTGGATGGTGAGGCACCATCACTTTGCTCAGAAGTTACAGCATAACCGTCCATTGCCGAGGCATGATAATGCGGTGAGGATATTTTTGCCCAAATGGGGTGGGATAAAACCCTAGCCAAGGCTTCTTGATCTAAAGGAATTGTTTCGACGTCAAGAATCTGCCAAAGCCCGGCTGCTTCTAAATTTTGCCGAAAATGCTCCAGCGCTTTCGTGAGTGGTATGTCGTGTAGGTAAATTGACATCAGTTCAATGCATCCTCGTCATTAGCAAAATTGGGAGTTCATTCTTCATTGTAGTAATACTATCTCGCAATTTTCCCCTGCTTCAATTCCAGTGACATCGGGAGAAATGAGTAATAAACCATCCGCTTCCGCCATATTAAAAATGAGATTGCTTTTTCCAAAAATGGGATCGGCATTGAAAAAGGTACGAAGAGGATGGTCTTGATCGATGGAAGGAACAAGTTTTACGGGGATCCAATCTTCACGTCCCGCTTGGGATGGAACATTGACGGTAAGTTTGGCGGTGATCGTTGCCCGAGGGCGTGGATTTGCCCCGAGGGCTTTCTCAACGAGCGGAACAACAAATAGGGTTCCGTTTACCAACGCACTTACTGGGTTACCCGGCAGGCCGATCACCGGTTTGCCGGAGCAAACGCCAAGAATAGTTGGTTTTCCGGGGCGGGTGTTAATTCCGTGGACTAGCACTCCAGGCGCGCCTAAACGATCGATCACTTCCGCTGTCATATCTCGTGTACTAGCTGAGGAACCCGCGGTAATGACAACAATATCGCATTCCGAAAGCGCTTTACGGGCTGTTTTTTCTAACTCTTCCATAATGTCTGGGACAATGCCGTATTGTATTGGGTGACCCCCAGCACGTTGGACCAGGGTGGCCAGTGTGTAGGCATTGATATCCCGCACTTGGCCTGGCAGGGTTTTGGTAGTTGGGTTACAAAGTTCATCTCCAGATGAGATCAACCCAACTTTCGGTTTTTGCGCAACTGAAATTTCGGTAATGCCTAAAGCCATAAGACCGCCAATTTCGGCGGGGCGTAATTTTCTGCCAGCTGGAATGACCACAGAACCGGCCATGACATCCTCACCAACCTGAATCGCATTTTCGCCTGGTGCAACCGCCCGAAAGATCTCGATCTCATCGCCCTCTAGGGGGGTCTTTCGCACGACGGTAAGTTGAGTGTTTTCTAGCATAACTACGGCATCAGCGCCTTCGGGAAGCATCCCGCCGGTATGGATCAGGCAGCATTGGCCATTTTTCATGTGATGGAGAGATCTGCTCCCCATTGGAATTTCACCGATCAGTGTGAGGTAGCCAGGTTGGGAATCGGCAGCGCCAAAGGTATCGCGAGCTTTAACCGCGTATCCATCTACAGTTGAACGGACGAACTCGGGCAGGGAATGTGGGGCAAGAACCGGTAGCGATGTGATACTGTCGAGGGCTTGAGTCGTTTTAATAATTTCTGCCCGGATCAGGACTTCAGGAAGTTGAGAAAGGAGAATTTTTCTTGCTTCATCTGGGGGTACCAGTTGTAGAAATTCAGGCATAATTACGGCTCATTCCAATCAATGATTTGGGAATTCCTTGCGAAAAAAAGAATCTAAGTAAGGAAAAAAAGGACTACAAGGTAATGGAAAGAAATTATACAATAACCTTTGTGGATAAACAACGGAGGATATGCTTTGGGGATGAGGGAAGAGGTAGGTGAAGAGAATTGTGGCTGATGACCGTTATACGGCCACTTGTTCCCCGCTATGTTGGGTGGAATAACCTGTGAGCATCGACATTCTTTTGCGGAAGGTGGCGGTTTGTAAGTATTCCAGCATAGGCGTAACACGGGTTAGATCACCAGCGGGGATGACTAGATCATATCGTTCTTCAAATAACGGAATAAAATGGTTGTTTCTTTCCGTAGCAGCTGCCTGGATACCGAGGGTCGCATCCGCCCATCCATTTTTAACGGCATCCGCGGATTCGTTGTGGGTCATTACGTATTTCCAATATCCTTTGATCACTTCTCCTGGGATACCTAAATCATCGAGCTCCCGGTCAAACCACAGACGAGTTCCAGATCCCGGATTGCGGTTCAAAAAAAATACATCTGGTCGAGCGAGGTCTGATATGCTTTGAATCCCTTTCGGATTTCCTTGCTGTAAGATTAAACCTTGGGTGCGATACGCAAGGGTTATCATAGTAACAGCCCTATCCGGAAAAAAATGTCTTACAAAGGGCGTGTTATATTCACCATC
>CAIRYE010000040.1 GCA_903882765.1 uncultured Anaerolineae bacterium | reverse complement strand
TGCCCGGGCTACGTTCAGGAGGTTTTGAAGCGAGATCTTTCACCGTTCGATCTCTTCTCTGACAACAAATCCTTCCTTACTCTTCCCGTGCGGTCATTATAGCATTTTGGGGGGATAGGCGTCAAGCAGCGCGGAGAGTGTTCTTGTGTGTTATCCCTCGTAAAAAAAAGTGGGTCCCCCCTATGTTGGAGGAACCCACAAAATTTGAAACTGTTCTTATGTTCAGGATCTACTGAATGCAGCTTAATTGTGCGCCAACCGTGATACCTTTGGTAACCCACACATAGTTTGTAAGTGAACCAGTAGCGCTAACGGGGTTTCCAACAACCAAATTACTGAAGGTGATCAAGGTGGTAGTAACACCATCGGTGAATCGATACTTTGTTGCCAGGGTAGTTGAGAGGGTGATGGTTTGCCCAATATACGCTTTAACTGCTTTATTGCCGGTAATAACTTGAATTGTGACAGTTTTTGCTACCGGGTCAATAGCTGAGATCGTCCCAACGACAGCAAAATTCACTGGTTTTGGTCCCTTTTGGGCGGCAAAGGCGGTTGAGGTTACTGTGAGTAAAAGTACAAAAACGAACAGGATGGAAAGAAAACGTTTCATGTTAGCTCCTTGAATGGGAATTGATTTACACTAAATAAGACGGAGTGTACCCAAATGAGATACGCCCAATCTTTGGGAAACATTTCTTTTGCCAAAAAAACCGGCTTGATAATAGCCGTATCTAAAACCCCCTTCATCTCGTCTATATAAGTGAAACTATGATACCCATCAACGAAGAACTCCTTTTGAGCCAAGCGCGGAAATTTGAGCAAGAAGCACTGGCCACTGTTTATGAACAATACAGTGATGCGGTCTATTATTACGCTTTGCGCTTTTTGGGAGATGTAACTTTGGCGGAGGATTGTACGGCAGAGACATTTGCCAGGTTCTTGCGAGCCATTCGGGATGGCGGCGGGCCAACAACCAAGCTAAAAGCGTATTTGTACCGGTCGGCACATAATTGGATCGTAGATCATTATCGACGAATCCCTATCCTCCCGCTGGATCCGGATTCCGAAATTGCTGAGGTAGGAGTGGATCCCTCGATGTTAGCGGAAGATAATATTCTGAGGAAAAAGATCATAGCATCCCTTCGATACCTAACCTTAGAACAGCAACAAGTGATCGCCTTGCGTTATTTTGAAGGCTGGGATATCGCCGAGATCGCTGAAAGCTTAAAAAAGCCCGTTGGGGCAATAAAATCCTTGCAACATCGGGCAGTAAGTACACTCCAAAAGATTTTGATTGGAGAGGAGAAGGCATAAAATGAATAACGATTCTGAAATGAGTGAACAGCTAGAAGGTTATCTGAGTTCGATAAAAAATGGAACTTCCAGAAATACCAACCGTGCTGAGGCAGGGAAGAAAGCTTTTCTCGAATTAGCCGCGGATTATGCGTCCGATCAGAAAAAATCAATCGAGACAAGACCAAACCAGAAGTCCTTATTTGGCAAATCCAACTTCGGGTGGTTCTCTATTCGCAGGCTCACATTTTCTGTTCTCATTACCGGGTTGGTTGTAGCTTTGATGGGTGGAACAACCGTATTCGCTTCGCAATACTCTCTGCCTAACCAGTCGCTTTACCCAGTT
>CAIRYE010000039.1 GCA_903882765.1 uncultured Anaerolineae bacterium | reverse complement strand
CGGAGGCCGCGGCGATGCTGAGGGAGACGCTCTCGCCTTTTTTGTAGCGCTGGCCCGGGTAGGGGCATTTTTTCCAATGGATGAAATCGAACAGGTAAAAATCCGCTTTTCGTTCCGCGGCTTCGATAGCGCGCGTCATGGCTAGCTGGTTGGCGGGCTGAAGGCCGATCTGGTCGATCTCCTGCGAGGAAACAACACCGATCGCCCAAAAAGCGGCAACGTCTTTGATCTTTTCTGCCCAAAAGGCGCGGTCATTGGGCTTCATTTTTTTTGAATCATACACACCGGATAATAGGTCGGGTAAGCTGTTTAAAGGGGGGAGTACTACTAGTCCGGCAACGATCGGCCCCGCCAAGGCACCCCGTCCGGCTTCATCAACACCCCCAATGACTGTTCTTTTTTCGAACCAGTGCGACCGTTCGACATCCAACCCGGGAGGGTCAATCATATTTTCCGGCGGAACCATTCTTGCGGATCAACAGAAGATCCCTGAACATCTTGGAAGAATCCTTGAAGACGTTCACTTTGCTTTCAGGGTTGAAGTACCACGGGATCGGGATCTCGAGGATGGGGAAGTCTTTGCGGCTGGCGATGTAAAGGAGCTCCACATCAAAGGACCAGCCCATTAGGGTTTGGCGCTTGAAGATCTCTTCCACGGCGTCTTCGCGGAACATCTTGAAGCCGCATTGGGTATCGTTGAGGGCGGGAAGCACAAGCAACCGGATGAGGCTGTTGAACACACGGCCGGTGATGTGCCGGTAAAAAGGCTCGTTGTAGCGAACCGCGCCCGGCGCTTCGCGCGAGGCGATAGCGATGGGAACATCGACATGGGGTGGTAAAAACTTTAAGATCTCCTCCGGCGGCATCGAGAGGTCGGCATCAGCGAAGAAGCGGTACTTGCCAGTGGCATGGGTCATCCCCACAAGCACCGCCCTGCCCTTGCCAGCCTGATCCTCGTGGATCACTTTGATCAGATCGGGGTAGCGCGCCTGAAAAACGTTGCCGATCGCCAAGGTGCGGTCGCTGCTGGCGTTTTCAACAACGATCACCTCAGTGCTGAAGGTTTGTCTGCCAATAAAGTTGATGATCGCCTCCAGCGTGGCTGGTAAGCGGGTCTCTTCGTTATGGGCAGGTATGATGATGCTTAGAAATTTTTGCGCCATGAAGGATGTAGGTTAGGTGAGCGATCAGAGTTGTGGAACGTTCACAAGGGTATCGCTGCTGGCGGTAGCCTGATTGGTTACAAACTCGCCTACCAACTTGAACTGGGACTGGATATCAAAGGTAGTTCCTAGGTAAGCTTTTCGATCTCCAGAAACAACGGTCTTACCGTTCCTAAGCAAAACGATCAGGGCATCGCGCGAGACGATGATATTATCCGAAAAAGTTGCTCCTCGTTTTTCAAAGCCACGAACAAACTCAATTTGCCCGTTGGCGGTGTAGCGTACAGCGTCAACCATTAGATCTATCTTTTTAATTTTCATCAGGACCTCGGAAATTTGTATTGGTTTTATTTTACAACCAATCGTAAACTTAAGGATAAATAAAAAAATTCCGTTGAAAAAGATCAACGGAATTATGGTCGGGGTGGGCGGACTTGAACCGCCGGCCCCCGCGTCCCAAACGCGGTGCGCTGCCAACTGCGCTACACCCCGATCACTGGCGAGTGAAGAGTATAATGCTAACTGTCTAAGACGTCAAATATATTATCAAATTAAAGCGAACCTTAATTAATGCGACCAACCAAAAACCTATTTCTCATCATAACCCTCACATCCCTCAATTTCCTTCTTGCTTGTACCAGCGTGCTTGGCCTTGTGCCAGAACCTACCGCAACCAGCGTTCCAACCCAAACGGCGCAGCCTTTGGCGGTTGTTTCAACAACGGCTCCCATCCCCACCCAAACTGCAACCGCGAAATGCACCGCGCGTCTTGGCTCCTTGGAATCAGAAGAGATCGTGACCGATAAGATCGATAAACCCATGCGCATCTTGGTGTACTTACCGCCATGTTATTCGGCAGATAAGACAAAAAGATACCCGGTGATCTATTTGCTGCACGGGCAAAATTACACCGAGGAGCAATGGGTTCGGATCGGGGCGAAGGATGAAGCGGATAAACTGATCTCAACTGGCAAGGTCGCTCCGTTCATTATGGTCTTTCCGTACGATTTTTCGTACAAACAACCCACCCAATACGCCTTTGAAGAGGTGTTTATTAGCCTGCTCATTCCCGAGATCGACCAAGCGTATCGAACCAAGACGGGTCGCAGCGACCGCGCTATCGGCGGAATTTCACGTGGCGGGGCTTGGGCGCTTCACATCGGCATCCGAAATTACGCTTTATTTGGCTCCATCGGAGGTCATTCCCCCGCCATCTTTTTCGCGGATCACAAGAACTTGCCTGAGAATTTATTGGCGATCCCCAAGGATCAACTGCCGCGCCTCTGGCTGGATATCAGCGTGTCGGATAAAGAGCTGGATTTGATCAAGGAATTTGAGCAATTACTCACTAACAATCGCCTGCCGCACGAGTGGAACATCAACCCGGGCTATCACGAGGAAAAGTATTGGGCACAGCATGTGGAAGAATACCTGCTATGGTACACCCAAAATTGGTAGAGTAGATAAGTTATAATTTTCGCTATGACCATCACAACCAAAGAAATCCAACACATTGCCGATCTCGCCAGATTGAATTTGGATAAATCTGATCTGGAGAGATACCAGGGGCAGCTTTCCGCTATTCTCGACTATATTGCCAAGCTGCAAAATGTTGTAGCGGTGGATATGGAAGAAACCGCCGAAGCCGTTCCTAACATTCAGCTGCTTCGGGTGGATGATATAAAGGAAAGCCTAACGAATACTGCTTTGATGCAGAATTCCAAGAATACAGAAAAAAAGCAATTTAAGATCCCCCCGGTCTTTGAATAATATTCCCTAAAGAAATCAGTCCTTATGCCCCTGTCCGATCGTACCCTGCCTGAACTTCAGCACTTATTACAAACAAAACAGATCTCCAGCGTTGAGCTAACCCAGGAATCGTTGACCGCAATCGCCAAACACGATCCCGCCCTGCACAGCTTCTTATTTGTGGATGAAAAAAACGCGCTTGAAAAAGCGAAAAACGCCGATGACTTGCGAGCAACAACGTCTAGCGTCATCTCTCCGTTGTTGGGGATTCCCCTGGCGGTAAAAGATATTATCGCTGTAGAGGGTATGCCCTGTACGGCGGGTTCTAAGATCCTTGAAGGGTACTATCCACCCTATACTGCCACCGCTGTAAAAAAGTTGGAACAAGCTGGCATGATCGTGCTTGGCAAGACCAACACTGATGAGTTTGCTATGGGGTCCACCACCGAAAACTCAGCTTATGGGGTTACCCACAATCCGTGGAAATACGACCATGTACCGGGTGGTTCCTCGGGTGGCAGCGCGGCAGCGGTAGCGGCACGGTTTGCGCCGGCAGCGCTGGGAACCGACACCGGCGGCAGTGTT
>CAIRYE010000038.1 GCA_903882765.1 uncultured Anaerolineae bacterium | reverse complement strand
TCCATTTTACGAATTTCGCCCTTGGCTTCGGCTTCTTTTACGAACTCGGTCTTGCCCATGCCGATCAGATCGCTGGCATAGAACTCTTTCATCGAGCCGTCTTCCTGCTTGATGCCGATCCAACCGATCACCTGTCGTTGGTGATCCATCGGGATGTAATACACTTCGCTTTGGATGTGCCAGTGAATGCCCTTGCTTTGGCCGGTTGAGGTGTTGATGCCGCCCAGTTTTAATACTAAGGTGGTTTGGCTTGGCGAGTTTGCCGGGTCATTTTCGTAATGTTTGATGGTCTTGGTGATATTGTCTTTAAAAGAGGTTGGCGTGTGGCAATGCTCGCACGTTTCTCTCGCTGGGCGCAGGTTGTGTACCGGGCTGAGAATAGGCCGGCTGTAATCGTTGGTTATGGTGCCGATCAACTGCCGAGTACCATCTATCTTCGATTGTACAAATGGCATCAACCCTTCGCCCACATGGCAATGCACGCAAGCCACATTATTATGCGGCGATTCCTCGTAGCGCGTCATTTGTGGGTACATCGAATGGCACAAGGTGCCGCAGAAGGGCACGCTTTCGGTCCACAAATATCCATTAACGCCGCCAACAACTACACCTAGCCCAAGCACAAGTAAAATGGCAAACACCACCGCGATCTTAAAGCGATGGTTCGGGTTTGCCAGATCAACCTGAAATGGTTTTGGCCAGTTGAATTGTTTTTTTGACGGTTTCATAAATATTGTCTCCGATGATGTCCTTGGCAATTAATCTACTTTTTCTGAAAAGCCATTATCCTGATCTTCATCCACGGTCGTGGGGGGTGTTTCAGGTTCGGGCGAGTCAGATTCCTCTAAGATTAATTTTTGATTAAAAGCTATTGTACTATCATCTTTAACATTTTGATTATTTTCTTGTTCATTCTTTTCGTCATATGTGACAATTTTTACATTATCTGTGACATTTATCTCTTCTTGCTTTTCTGACGAATCTTCAGAAGGAATAGCTTCTTCGTGGGTTTCCTCACTTGGAATTTCTTCCTCAATTTCTGGAGTTACTTCTGCTTCGGCGGCAGATCCTTCTTCTGCAACTGGTTCTGGTGTTGCTGGAACAACATCCGTTTGACCCAAGCTGATGTGCACCGGGTAACTGATGGAATCATCAAGCCGAGCGATCCGTTCGAGCCATTCCAGCTCAACTGGGTGCTCTGTGCGCATTTCTTCAACGGTGATCGCGCCGGTCCAAATATTCACTTGGTCCTTTTTGCGAAGGACCTGATAGGTGTGAAGGAAGACCACGACAACCGCCAACAGAATTGCCTGCCAGCGATGGATGGAAATAAAAAATGGGAAAACGCTGCCGGGTAAAACAAAGGTAGCTTGTACTGGGAAGAGCATAAACAATCCGGTAGCCAAGGAAACCAATACCGAAAAAGCGGTGACCCAATACATGAACTTTTCATCGGTTTTGTAGCGATCGAAGCGTGGAAGCTTATGGTTGGTGCCGACCATGATGCCGATCATCTTGGCAATGTTCTTAAGATCACTACGATCGAAAAGCATATTGCCAGGGCGAAGTTTTACAAAATGGCTTTCTAACACCGAGAAAAGGTGTAGGACGATGAGAGCCCCTAAAACCGCGGAGAAGATATGGTGAACAAATTGCAGCCGAGTAATGCCGCCCATTAATTGAATAAAGGTAAGCACCAAGGGGATATCTGAAAAGGTTTGCGATAAGCCGGTAATACCTAGAATGATGACCGTGGCTAATAAGACAACATGCTGCGTTCTGGCAAAAAGCGAGAACCTTTTTACGCTCTCGGCGCCATTTTCAATGGAAGAGAGAAGAGCACGAGCAGAGACCACATCCCCCATTGAAACCTTGCGAGTGGCGATCACTTTGCCTTTTTGTTTCACGTTTACTTTCTTTTCAGTCGACATAGTTAGGCATCCTGCTCTTTGTTGTTCTGCTCGTTCTTATGAACCTGAACCGCGTTGGATCGGCGAAGGTCCAGGATGACCCATAAGAAGATCAATAAAGCTACTACGATAACGACATTCATCGAGTAGGTGTTGACGATATAAAGCAATGGCATCGACTGCATATCTGGTTTTTTATGGCTTAGCCAGGCAGACGGGAAATTGATATTGGCGTTTTCGTGGCATTTGGCGCAGGTTGCCTGAAGGTTTTCTGGATACACCTGTGAATATGGGTTGGATGGGCTGAGAATGTCGTGTACGCCGTGGCAATCGTAACAAGTGGCTTTCACATCATCCAAACGGTTCACCTTCCCTAGTAAGTTGGTTTTGCCGTGAACATCATCCATATACGTGCCGGTGACATCGGTGGAAATGCCGTATTTATCCATAATGGCGGGATCGCTGTGGCATTTACCGCAGATCTCGGTTGCTGCAATCTGGCGAAAATCGGTGTTGGAGGGGCCTTTTACGGCGTGAGCGCCATGGCAGCCGGCGCAGGTTGGTACATCGGGGTTGTCTTCGTTTTCAAGCGCTGAGCCGTGCACACTGTCTTTGTAGGCGTTGTATTCTTTTTCGTGGCAGCGTTTGCAAGTGCCAGAGACGGTTTGGCGGTTGGCATCCGCGATGTTGTGGGCGGAGTGGCAATCTACACAAACCGGAGCGTAGCGGTTGCCTTGGTCTAAGAATTTGGTATGAACACTTTCGGAAACCTGATCATATTTTTCGTTATGGCATTGTTTGC
>CAIRYE010000037.1 GCA_903882765.1 uncultured Anaerolineae bacterium | reverse complement strand
TATGAAGCTACTATAATTTATCTAACTTGTTGAACAAGTAACATAATGTGTAACAAGTTACCAAGTTCTGTACAACTTTCAACCTAGCTGCTTTACAAGACCTGCTTTCGAAACGCGAGATTGTGAAAATGCCTAATACCATGATCACCAGCAGTGCAACAGAGAGAATACCGGCGCATGTTCCGGTGTATAACATGTTGTATGCCGGCATTATCAATGGTATTTACAAAGATGGCGTTCAGCTCCCCAGTGAAACTACTTTATCTGAGATGTATGGCGTTAGCCGAAACACGGTGAGGCTTGCTCTTGCCATTCTCAACGAAGATGGCTTGATCCAAAAAAGCCAAGGCAAGGGCACTTTAGTCACCTACCGCGGCAATGGCGAAACGCTCAACCAATCCCTCAATTACAACCCCCTTATCCAATGCGCCAAAGAAGAGATCGAGTCGATCGATATCTCTTTTAACTACGGCCCCCCTACCGAAGTTGCCCAGCGCCGGCTCGGCATCAAGGCCACCGAGATCGTTCTGGCCAGCAACAACGTTTACTCCTTCGGCGGCAAGCCGGTGGGCCACTCCTTCATCCAAATTCCGGTCAAGCACATCAACGATATCAACGTCGACCTGCACTCAGAAGATGAGGTATCGACCTTGATCAACAAAACCATTTTCGAGATGGCAGCCAAGGCAAAGCTAACGATCCGTTTGATCTTTGCCGAAGAAAATATCACCTCATTTTTACAGATCCAACCTAATGACCCTGTGATCTACATCGAAGAAGTCCTCTTCAACGCACGCGATGAAGGACTGGCGCGGTGCAAGCTCTATTTCATACCTGATAAGTATGAGATCTCAATCAGCATGTAATCATTCAAAAAGGAGAAAAAATGAACGAGTATTTCAAAGTTAACACCAGAACCATTGTAGCAACCGGTATTGGGGCGGCCATTTTTACGCTGCTCTTCATGTATGTAAAGGTTCCATCCCCCATCCCCGAAACCAGCTTCCAAACCGCTTATGGTCTTAGCGCGTTCTTTGCTGCCTTGTTTGGCCCAATCGCGGGCGGGCTGATCGCTTTTATCGGCCACGCTCTCAGCGATGGCATTCAGTATGGTTCCCCCTGGTGGAGCTGGGTTATCGCCAGCGGCGTTTCAGGCGTTGTCTTCGGCTTCAGCTTCAAACGAACCAATGTTGAAGAAGGTGAATTCGGTATGAAAGACATCGTTACCTTCAATGTTATTCAATTGATCGGTAACGCTGTTGCTTGGGTCGTCGTCGCCCCCGTACTCGATATCCTCATCTACCAAGAACCCGCCAATTTGGTCTTCACCCAGGGTATCACCGCCGCTATTATGAACTCGATCAGCGCCGGCGTAATTGGTACTTTGCTGTTGATCGCCTATGCCGCGACCCGCACCAAAAAGGGCAGCCTCTCCAAAAGATAGACTTTCTTAGAATTGATATGGTATGAAAAAAAGCTCAGACGAAGTGGCAACATGGGGTCTGGGCTTTTTTAAAAAAAGTTCCTGGCAGAACAGTTAGTGTTGCAGCCCAAAAAGAACTCCAAAACACAATTGGCATGGAAAGATCAAACCACATCCCAGCCGCCAAGCTCTGCCAAAATCTACACCCGCGAATGTACCCAAATTCAGCATTCCGAATGGATTTCAACATTATGAATAGGCAAGCGATCATCGAATTTCAGGATTTTTCGTTTCAGTACTACAGCCAATCCGCGCCCACCCTGCAAAAGATCAACCTGAAGATCTACGCCGGCGAAAAGATACTCATCGTTGGCCCTAGCGGCAGCGGCAAAAGCACATTAGGGCATTGTTTAAATGGCCTCATCCCTTTCTCGTACCGTGGAATTATCGAAGGCAGTTTAAAAATTAACGGCCTCGAAACGCAAGACCAAAATATTTTCTTGCTCTCGAAGCAAGTAGGAACCGTGCTGCAAGACGCGGATGGCCAATTTGTTGGGTTAACAGTGGGCGAAGATATCGCCTTTGCGTTGGAAAATGACAATATCGCCCAGAGCGAGATGCGCTCGCGGGTGGCGACAGTATCCGAAATGGTGGATATGCAAAACTGGCTCACCTCCTCCCCCTTCGAGCTTTCGGGCGGGCAAAAGCAGCG
>CAIRYE010000036.1 GCA_903882765.1 uncultured Anaerolineae bacterium | reverse complement strand
TAGTTGTCTCGCTTTTTTTTCTGACATGATCAAAACAGCTGAAGCGCCGTCATTTAATCCAGATGAGTTACCAGCGGTAACCGTACCGCCTTCTGCCCGAAAAGCTGGTTTCAATTTGGACAAACTGGCAACATTGGTATCACGGCGGGGTCGCTCATCGATACTTACTAAGGTAGGTTCCCCTTTTTTTTGCGGAATCTCGATCGGTATGATCTCTTCAGTAAAGGTACCAGCGTCAATTGCTTTGATCGCTTTTTGGTGTGAGTTGGCGGCAAATTCATCTTGCTTCTCGCGGGTAATATGCGGTTTTAGGTCCGCGATATTTTCAGCGGTTTCACCCATACTTTCTGTCTTATACATTTCTTTCATCACCGGGTTGGGGTATCGCCAACCGAGCGCGGTGTCATAGGCAACCAAATTTCCAAAAGCAAAGGCACTATCAGCCTTGGGGAAGGAGTACGGCGCACGAGACATCGATTCAACACCGCCTGCCAAGAAGATCTCACCATCTCCGGCACGAATGGCGCGGGCAGCGATATTGATGGCGGCCAAACCAGAAGCGCACAAACGATTTACGGTAAGACCCGGCACCATGTTGGGAATGCCAGCAAGCAATAAAGCCATACGCGCTACATTGCGATTATCTTCCCCTGCCTGATTGGCGCATCCCAAGATGACCTCGTCGATCTCGCTTGGGTCAAATTGATTTTGTTCAACTAATTTTCTTAGGATGTGCGCTGCCAGATCATCAGGCCGCACTTTTGCCAGGCTTCCTCCAAGGGAACCGATCGGTGAACGGATGGCATCAACAATAACGGCGTCTTCCATAAATTACCTCGCTTAAGGTGGTCTTTTTTTCAATGATAATACCATCAAGGCAGTACGTCGATATCATCAATTTGTGGTTACATCACGATATTTTTAGGAATAAAAAAAGCGTTCTGCTCATGATCTGAACAGAACGCTAATTCTAAAAAAAATATTATCGAACCAAACCCTGTTTTCGCGCGTATAACGCGGCTTGTGTTCGGTTATCGAGCTCTAGCTTGTTTAAAATTCTTCCAACGTGGCTAATAACCGTATTTTCGGAAATCTCAAGAACCTGTGAGATATCACGATTCGATAACCCTTCGCCGATCAACTTTAGAACATCGATCTCACGGTGGGTCAGAGTTATGCTAGGAATCCTTGGATCCTGCATAGCGGATAGAAGTTTATTAGAAATATCGGGCGGTAAGACGGATTGACCGTTCGCTACACGTCTAATACCATCGATTAAATCATCTGGTGAGGATGTTTTAACTAGATATCCAATGGCGCCAGCACGAATAGATGAGACGACCAGTTCATCCTCATGCGAGCTTGACAAAACCAAAATGTGTGACTCTTGATTTAACTTCTTAATCTGTCTGATAGCCTCAACACCCCCAATGCCAGGCATAAGCAGATCCATCAAGATCACATCTGGTTCTAATTCCTTGATCATTTCGACTGCAGTTTCCCCATCTGCCGCTTCTCCAACTACTTCAAGATCCTGTACGGTCTGAAGTAATGAGCGAAGACCTTTTCGCAAAATATCATGGTCGTCGCAAATAAAAACTTTAGTTGTCATAGCCTTCTCTCATAAATATAAAATGGGTAACTCAACAATGATAAATTTTTTACCAGGGGTTGCGTCGATGATTTCAAAGCGTGCGTCAAGCTTATGAAATTTGTCTATTAAGTTATCAAATTTATCGATGTGGTTTTGTGTTAATACTGATTTTATCATTTTGTTGTCTAAAATTGCAACTTCAATTTTAAAGTGGTCTGAGACATCTGTCAGCGAGATACTTATTTGATCTGGTCTAGATAAATTTAGAACATGATTATTGATCTCAGAAATGATATTGTAAAGATCTTTTTGAAATTCTAAAGGAATCGTATTTGTGAAATTGAAGTGATACTTGATCTTTACGTCATAACGGTTTGCGATTACTTCCGCCTGTTCCGTTAGTGCCTTCACCATCCCGATCTTAAAAAATGACTCTGGCTCTAACTCGTAAAACAACAAATTTGTTTCCTTGATCACCTGTTGAGCCATAGCATTGATATCGTCGATTACCTCCATCACGGCGACATAATTGCCTCTAAGTGCATGATTTTTTGCGGTAGCGCTGAAAAGTGACAATGAATATAGGCCTTGTGAAATGCGATCATGGATCTCTTTCCCGAGTCGCTTTTGTTCGGTTTCCTGAACAGCTAATATTTCAGCCTCGTGTAGGCCTTTCGCCAAGGTGATGGCATAAGAGATATCCCGAAAGATCAAGACTTTGGCAACCACAGATCCATCCTTGCCAAGCGTATTCTCTGTGGTCAGATTAAGCGTTAGCCAATCTGAATCAAGCGCTACCTCGATGTTATTCGAAAAATAGGTATTGCTCGAATCCGTTTGTTTATAATTTATAGCGGTTGCGATCTGAGGATAGTCATTGATATTCGCCCCTTTTGTTACCCCAAAATATTTTTTTGCGGATCGATTTGAGTCAACAATTATCTCTTGGTTGTTAAGGATGATGATTGCGTCTTTTGTACTATCGGTGTAAGCTTTCCTCCCGATAGACCCGATCTCAAGCAAGTCGAATTGGTTTATGCCAACGAGAAATACTGGCGCTGTGATCAGAAATCCAAAAGGCGAGATATCAAGGTTCGGAATGATAGTTAACCCAAGTAAATATAAGGTGGTTGTGAGCCAGGGGGCAATTACGCCGCAAAGTAAAAAAATAGCTTTTGTCCTACTTTTTTTATCCTTGGCGGCATTTACCAGCATAAAAGTTGTATGGCCAAGAATGCCAAATTGGTAAAGAATGTTGATCCAGTAAAAAATGGAGTGCTCAAAGGTAATGAGGTTAAGATCTGGGTTTGTTACCTTGTATCCTGCCCAATAAAGCAAGTGAAGATCATTTGTCCAAACGATCATAGTTAGTAAGATCGGGAAAACCATATATGTCACTAAATGAGGTTTGGCTACTTCGGAGTCAGTGAGTAATTCCTGAACAGCGATCAACATAAATGTGGGTACAAATAAGAAACAGGTAGTGGCAACTTTGCCAAAGAAGATCTTTTGTTCAAACTCATACGTAGAGCTGTCGATCGCGCCGAAAGCGCACCAACCGGTAACAAGGAGAAGTGTAATCATCAAGCTGATTGCTCCGCGTGAGCCGCGGCGGTTCCAGGCAAGGATCGCGGTGATCAGGGCGAAGATGGCTATTCCAAAAAGAAAAAATGAACGTGGTTGAACGATGAAGGTCATAGGGTTATGAAATAAAAAATAATTGGTTAATTAATAGATGTTAACTTTTCTGTTTCATTTTAGTATAATACGCCATATTTAAGCAACTATCAGTTTAAAACCTTTTGAAATTAATGGTTTGTTATCTTTCAGCAGGTTGAACAACAAGATGTACCGCTTGAAGGTTTGGCGGGAATAATCTATAATTATTTTCGCACCTAAGGATAAAATATGCCAAATGAAAACAGAACAAACAACCGGAGAAAATTCTCATATTATGTTCAGGTATTTGAGAATGTAACTTTAGAGTTGTTTGGTTATATTACAGATATCAGCCCACGCGGTTTTAGGCTGGATTCGGTAAAACCACATGGGGTAAATAGGGATTACACGTTGAGGATCGATCTCACCGGTGAAATATTTGAGAGAAGTTTCGTTACTTTTGTCGCTCGTGTTATGTGGATCAAACCTGATCCATTTGATACTTCGGCGTTTATTGAGGGATATAAGATCATAAGTATCACTCCCGCTGATGAAGCGATCTTTAATAAAATGCTCGAGAATTATTCATCGAATGGTCATAATTGGTAATTCATTTCCCTTTTGCGGCTGTCAGCACAAAAAATTTACAACCATAGGGAATTTCCTTTATGCAAAATGTCGTAAGATTTTTGATCAAGATCATCATGCGGTTGATTTCGGATATTACGATCAGCGGTTATGAAAATGTTCCACAAAGTGGCGGTTTTATCATTGCTGCCAATCACCTTGGTCGTTTAGATTCAGCGCTGTTATATTATTTTATTGATCGACAAGACCTGATCATGCCGGTAGCTGAGAAATATAAGGATCATTGGCTATTCAGACCTTTAGTTCTTTCCGTTGGCGGTTTTTTCATTAATCGGTTTGACGCTGATTTGCAGGCGATACGGGAAGTTTTGAAACGATTGAAAAACGGCGGCGTTTTTGTCATCGCGCCAGAAGGTACTCGCTCTAAAACAGAATCTTTGCTGCAGGCAAGGCCTGGCGTCTCCTATTTTGCAAGCAAAACCGGTATGCCAATTTTACCGGTTGCCATCACAGGAACAGAAGACAGATCAATTGTTGCGAATTTGAAGAAATTCAAAAGATCCAAGATCCATATTTCAGCTGGGGAAACATTTACACTAACTCCCATCAAAAGTTCTGATGATGCTGGGTTATTGAAGGCTACCGACGAAATTATGTGCCGAATCGGCTCTATGCTTCCCGAAAAATATCGCGGCTATTATGCTGAACATGCTCGCTTGAAGGAATTGTTAGGTGATTCGTAAGTTTTTACGCGGTCTAATTATCCTAATTATTAATACCATCGCGGATGTTGAGATCACCGGGGTGGAACACTTCCCTGAAAAGGGAGGTTTTGTTGCTGCCGTAAATCATATTGGGTTCATTGATATAGGTATGTTCCATTATCAGTTCGATCGGTATGATATGTTCATTCCGGTTGCTGAAAAATGGGAAAAAGCAGCGTGGATCCGTGTTATCGCCAAAGCTCTCAATTTTGTTTTTATTGACCGTTACAACCCCGACCTAAAAGCGCTTCGTAAAATGATCAATTTGATGAATGAGGGGAATTCTTTAGTGATCGCCCCAGAAGGTACTCGTTCGCACACCGCATCGCTTCAGGAAGGAAAACACGGCGTTGCCTACTTGGCGGCTCGCTCAGGGTTTCCCGTTATTCCGGTAGGGATGACCGGCACAGAAGATAAAAATATACTAGGCAATCTCAAGCGCTTCAGAAGATCTAAAGTTAAGCTCGTGATCGGAGAAGCGTTTACCATTCCGCCCCTACCCGTGACGGGAAAGGAAGAGGCATTAAAAACCGCGACAGACGAGGTAATGTGTCAAATCGCGGCTTTATTGCCTGAATCGTATCGGGGAGTTTACGCAGACCATCCCCGCACCTTCGAATTACTAAATCGCTAGATCACTAACCCTTCCGTTCTCTTCAAATATTGACCGCCCCCAACTTTTCCTAACCAGTTCTCACCATCTACGATCACTTCCCCACGCAGTAATACTTTTTCAGGGTAACCAACAACTTTCCAGCCTTCATAAAGGTTGTAATCGGTTCGTTGGTGCGAGTTATCCACACCGTAAGTCATTTCTTTGTTTGGATCCCAAACCACAATATCCGCGTCAGCTCCGGGCACGAGGGCACCTTTGCGCGGGTAAAGTCCAAAGATCTTGGCTGGGTTGGTGCTGGTATAGGCAACGAACTGGTTCATTGTGATCTTGCCGGTTCGAACGCCATAGCTCCAAAGGATCGGTAAGCGATCTTGCACACCGGGTAGGCCGTT
>CAIRYE010000035.1 GCA_903882765.1 uncultured Anaerolineae bacterium | reverse complement strand
AGTTACGCCGCCGTGTACCGCGCCTGTTGGTGAGCGATGGGAGGGTGTTCTATGATGGTATGCCCACCCTCGAAACCAAAGGAGATGATCGGCAGGGCTTTAATGGCAGCCCGGTAAGCGCCGGAGTGGTAGAGGGCGTAGTGAGGATAGTGCTCGACCCGCGCCTGACCCGGCTCGAAGCCGGCGAGATCTTGGTATGCCCCGGCACCGACCCAGCTTGGACGCCGCTGTTTATGGTGGCGGGCGGGCTGATCACCGAGGTGGGCGGCATGATGACCCACGGCAGCGTGGTTGCCCGCGAGTACGGCATCCCTGCGGTGGTGGGTGTAACGCACGCCACCCTGCGCTTGCAAACCGGCCAGCGCATCCGCCTCAATGGCTCAACGGGTGAGATCACCGTGCTGGAGTAGGGGAGGCTGGTTAAAAACAAAAGGGGATGTTTCCGCTAGTTCTAAAGCGGAAACATCCCTTTTTAAGTCATTTACGTTGTTTATCCGGGTCTGCCAACCAGGTTAACTGCGAACTCGTATTTTGCGGCATCCACGATCATAATTACATTCTCGATCGGTTTATTACCGCTAAAGGTAATTCTCCTATCCACTAGCAACGCGCTGCCGATCGAAATTTGTAACAACTCAGATTCCAAAAAATCAGAAACCTTTGCTTTGATGTTATCTCTCGCGGATGTGATTTTGATACCGTACTTCGATTCAAGATGATGGTAAAGCGAGACAAATTTGCCGGCATCCATGGTGATGTCTGGAACTAGGTCAGCAACAATATAATTAGTAATAATGGCGATCGGTTTACCATTGGCGATCTGAATTCTCTGAATTCGAACAACTTCCGTTCCGGGGGCTAAGGTCAACTCTTCTAACACACTTGCGGGCGGCACTATCTTATCAATATGGGTGCTTTTCGATTCAACAATAAAACCCTTTGCTTCCAGAGTTTCCGAGAAAGAGGTCACATGATTCAGCTTCTGAGTCGCCTTGAAATCAAGAACTTCCGTACCTCTGCCTTGCTTAATATCCACAAACCCCTCGTGGGCTAAGAGCTCCATAGCCTTGCGAAGCGTGGTACGGCTTACAGAGAAAAGCTCACAAAGATCGGGTTCGCGGGGAACAAGTGAACCGATTGGATAGGTTTCGTTGGTGATCATTTCCATCATCTGCGAATAGACTTTTTTATAGGCTGGAGTGCGGCTGCTCATTTCTCTATTCCTTTCCCAATTCAATTTACATCATTATGTATTATTTGTCAAAAAGGCAAAAATACCAGGATCATGGAGGTTGCGATTTCCAAGGCTCGAAAACACTTCAACGGAACAATACAGCTTGATTTTACCCTATACCAGACAAAAAACAGCATGATTGAGCGTATCTGGTGGCCAATTTGCCCATTTTTACGGGCCAGGCGCAATAAAAACCAAAAGGAAATCACAAATATTGGGTAGATCTTCATCAATTTGAAACATAGTCGTTGACATGCAAACATAATAATGTTACACTGTTTGAAGTGATATGTTTTGCGTAATAGAAGGTGAAATTTGCCAATAATCAACGAATATCGGTATCAAAGGCTAAATAGGTAGTAATGTTTAATTATTTATTTTACCCAATTCCAAAGGAATGATTATGGGACTATCGGAACTCGAACTTGCTCAAATGATCGATATTAGCGCAGTGAAAGCTGGGTCATCTTTGGCCGATGTTGAAACGATCGTGAGCGCAGCCAAGGAACATCACTTTATCGCGATCTTCCCGCTTCCTTCCCTAATGGTTCGCGCGAAGCAATTGCTGGGCGATCGTACCGATATTATTTTGGGTGGCACGGTCGGTTTTCCTTCCGGTTCCTCTACGACCCGTACTAAAGTATTTGAAGCCAAAGAATTAGTGGAAATCGGTTGTAAAGAATTGGATATGGTTATCGATATAGGTAAGCTGCGCTCGAACCTGTACCAGGAAGTTGCTGCTGATATTCGCGAGGTAGTAGACGTGGCTGGAAACATTCCGGTAAAAGTGATCCTTGAAGTAACTCTTCTTTCGCGACAGGAAATAATGGATGGGGCCCGAATCGTTCGAGATAACGGAGCTCGCTTTGTAAAAACAGGTACGGGTTGGAGTGGATCTACTACAACTGACCACTTACAAGCCATAAAAGAAGCGGTAGGGGAAACGATCAAGATCAAAGTCGCTGGCGGGGTTCGGAATCTTGACTTTTTGCTAAAGATTCATGAGATGGGAGTGACCCGTTTTGGTTTAGGGTATCATTCCGCGCTCGCTATTTTGAAGGAATTACAAGATCGAGAGGGTAACAAGTGATGAGTGCTTATATTCTTGCTTATGATCTCGGCACGGGTGGTGTGAAAGCATCCATTTACTCAGAGAGTGGTACATCGTTGGCAGAACATTTTGAGCCTTACGATACCAGCTATCCGGGGAATGGTTACCACGAACAAAAGCCAGCCGATTGGTGGAAGGCAGTGGTTTCTTCTACAAAAAAGTTATTGTTGAATAATGACTACGCAAAGGATATTGTATGTACCGCGGTTTCTGGTCATAGTCTTGGGGTAATCCCCATTGGTAAGGATGGAACGTTATTGATGGATTCCGTTCCCATTTGGTCTGATACCCGAGCGTTGGAACAAGCGCAAGAATTCTTTAAAAACACATCCTACCCTGATTGGTATTTGGCAACTGGTAGTGGTTTCCCGGCTCATTTATATTCCATCTTCAAGCTGATGTGGATCAAGCAATTTTTGCCTTCGGTTTATCGCGAAACGGACAAGTTTATTGGCACAAAAGATTATATAAATTTCCTGCTAACTGGAAAGTTGTGTACCGATTTCTCGTATGCTTCTGGTTCTGGGGCATATGAATTAACAAAATGGAAATACAAGAGGGATTATTTGGAAATCGCGGGAATCGATTCCGAAAAATTACCTGAAATTCTTCCCTCTACAGAAATTATTGGCACGATCTTACCCGAGGTCGCTCGCGAGCTGGGCTTAAGGCCCTCTGTAAAAGTTGCCTGCGGTGGTGTCGATAATTCTTGCATGGCTTTAGGCGCGGGTTGTGTTGTGGAAGGCAAAGCTTACACGTCGCTTGGTTCGTCCTCTTGGATCGCGGTTTCTGGTTATCAACCTATTGTAGAGATCATTAAGAAGCCGTATGTATTTGCCCATTGTATTCCAGGAATGTACATTTCTTCTACAGCGATATTCTCAGCCGGCAGTTCATTTCGCTGGTTGAGAGATACAGTATGCCGGAACCTGCTTGATGAAAAAGAGCCTTATGACGCGATGACACTTTTGGCATCAAAATCGGTGATCGGTGCTAACAAGCTGCTCTTCAATCCCAGCCTCTCGGGTGGGTCGAGCTTGGATCGATCACCCAATATTCGCGGAGCCTTTCATGGGTTGCGGCTCGGCCATACACAAAGCGATCTGATCCGTTCCGTTATGGAAGGGATCTGCCTAAACCTCCGAATTGCTATGGACGTAATGGCAGATTATCGACAACTGACGGATGATATGTTGATCGTTGGTGGTGGTGGTAAAAGCCCATTTTGGCGATCACTATTTGCTGATATATACAATAAAAACATTCTTGAAACCAATATCGGCCAAGATGCCGGTTCACTCGGTGCGGCTGCGCTTGCCGCTATTGGGTCTGGTTTATGGAATGACTTCTCAATAATACCAACCCTTCATCAGGAAAAAAGCCGTGTTATGCCAACTCCTGAAAATAATAAGAAGTACGAGGTTATTCTCCAATTGTTTAAAAAATTGGCTGCGATCGAGGCAGATATTGGGGATTTGATCGAAGGGACAGATTGGTAAAGTCGCTAAATAATATATCTTAATTTGAAAGAGGTGATTATTGAAATAAAACAACGTTTCTGCCTGGTCTCGGAACCATAACATATCAGTTATCTAACCAAATATAGGAGATAAGATGAAAAGCTTAAGATTAGTATTTAGCATTTTAATGGCCCTGATTATTGTAGTCGGACTAATTGGCTGCGCCCCTGCAGCTACCACAGCACCTGTTGCTCCCGCTGAAGTAGCAAAGCCAGCTGTTAGCGCTTCTATTGCTGATAGCAAGATCGATGCAGCTTTAAAGGCTCTTGATCCCAAACGTGGCGAAGGAAAAAAGATCGGTGTAGTTGCCTTCTTCCAAGCAAATGACTGGAATCGCAACGCATTGAAAGCCATCACCGACAACCTAGAAAAATATGGTTACGCTGTAAATATCATCGATGGAAATGGTGATGCCGCTAAAATGAATGCCGCGGTTGATACCCATATCGCGAATGGTGTTGCCGGCATTATTATGGCTGGTGGCGATGGTACCGCGCTAAAATCTGGTTGTGCTAAGATCGTTGAAGCGGGCATCCCTTACACCGTTATTGATATGTTCCAAGAAGGCGCGATCACTAACGTAATGGCAGATAACTGGGGCGGCGGAACGCAGCTCGGTTTATATGTTGTAAACCAAACCGGTGGTAAAGGTAAAGTTCTTATCCTTGACACCCCAAGTTGGGTAACCCTCTTAGCTCGTGCCGATAGCGCCGATGTCGTCTTCAATCCTTTCCGAACCGATGACCCCACCAAGGGTATTGTCGTAGAGCGTTTTGATATTGATGCTGGCAACGCCGTTACTGACGCGCAAACCAAAGTAGCTGCCGCTCTTGCCGCTGATACTGATAATCAGATCAAAGCTATTGTAACAACTTGGAATTTACCGGCTGTTGGCGCTTATGCTGCCCTAAAGGCCGCTGGTAAGACAAAGGATATCGTTATCGCTAGTGGCGATACTGGTAAAGATGTTTTACAAGCGATGCGTGAACCTGAAGCAGGTAAGTGGGTGTTTATGGGCCAGAACTCTTATGTTCTTGGTACCCGTGCAGCCCAAGGCTTAGACCTCGCGTTGAATGGCAAGGCAGATCTTGTACCTTACGCCCAGTTTGGCCCAACCTACTTTGTATCTAACTTAGGCGGCGCTGAGGATCTAGTGATCGATGGTTCAGAGATCAAGCTTCAGAGCCCTGAGCAACATTGGCTAGAAGTATTTGGAACCGCGTTCGGTACCCTCGAATAGTCGAATCAGTTCTTGGGGAAGGTGCGCCATTGGCACACCTTCCCCTTTCTTGTAACATGCGAAAGAATACCATTCCATTTTAGTTTTAATGGTAGTTGGATACGGATTTTGGTTAATGAGATAAGGTGTACCACGACCATTCTTTGATCGGCTTTGTTTAACACTCGTTTATTGCTATTATTATTTATACCTATTTTTCTTTATTTTAATATTTACGGTTCATAGATCTTTCGGAGGCTCCTTTGTCAAATAATGTTGTTGCCAGCTTTCGTGATGTCAAGAAGTATTTTGGTGCTACTAAAGCGTTGGATGGGGTGGACCTTGATATATGCGCCAATGAAGTGCACGCCATTGTGGGGTCTAACGGTGCTGGCAAATCTACCTTGATGAAAACCCTCGCGGGGGAATATGTACCTGATGCCGGCCGTCTCACGTATCTCGGAGAGGACATCACTGGCATATCGCCGCTACAGATCCAGCGGAAAGGGATTCAGGTTGTTCACCAGGTCCTTAATATTGTGGAGAGCATGACAATATTAGAGAACATTCTCTTAGCCGATCCACCGACCCAAAAAGGGCTGCTAAAGTGGTCGGATGGTAGGGCAAGGGTTCAAGAAACGCTCGATTTTCTTAATGTTCAATTTGACCTCACCAAACCTGCTGGCTTGCTTTCGATCTCGGAACAACAATTTGTGATTTTAGCGCGGGCGTTGATCAATCGTCCAAAAGTGCTTGTTTTGGATGAGCCGACTTCGCGCATTGGTTTGGAAGAAACAAATAAGCTTTTTGACGTGATCAGAAAGTTGAAAGCGACTGGCACAACCACAATTTATATTTCGCATCGCATGGAAGAGATCTACCAGATCTGTGACAAGATCAGCGTTTTTAGAGATGGCAAACGGATCGAAACTCGGATGGCAAAAGAAATGCCAAAAGAGGAATTAGTGACAATGATGCTTGGAAAGAAAATGGATGTTTTTTTTCCAAAGGAAGATATTCAGCAAGGTGATGAAGTATTAAAAGTAACAGGGCTAACGTTGAAAGATCGGATCAATCAGGTTAGTTTTTCGGTTCGCCAAGGTGAGATCATCTCGATCGTTGGCGCTGTTGGCGCTGGAAAAACAGAAATACTAAATATGATCTATGGAATTCTGCGTCCCGAAGAGGGTGAGATTCGCGTAGATAACCGATCTATCCTCGCTGGGCATACCCCGGGTAATGCCGTTGCGCACCGAATTGCTCTGATACCAGAAGATAGAGCACTTCAGGGGATGGTTGAAAAATATTCAGTAAAGAATAATCTCACCGCCATCAACATGGACTTGATCGCGAAGAAAACGCTTATAGAGACTACGCTTGAAGACAGCTTGGCACAGGACCTAAATGATCGGTTATCCGTCACCCCGAATGATATCAATTATCTGATCGAAGACCTTTCGGGTGGAAACCAACAGAAGGTGGTGATCGGCAAGTGGATGGCAGAACCTTATAAGCTCTATCTATTGGATGAGGTAACGGCTGGGGTAGATATTGGAGCGAAATCTGAAATTTACGAGATCTTAGGAAAGCTTGCCAAGATGGGAGCCGGGGTTTTGTTGGCAACGGGCGATATAGAGGAAGCGATCGGGCTCAGCGATCGTATCATCATCCTTTTTAAAGGAAGGATCGTTTGCGAAGTGAATCCTTTGACCACATCGAAGGATGAGATCTTATCTTATATTATGGGAGATGAAAAAGTTGAGTAACCGAATTAATAGTTTCCTACGCTTATATGGTATGCCATTGGGATTATTGGCTTTGCTTCTGCTGCTCCAAGCAGTATTCAATACGGTACCTTTGTTCACCCCGCTCAATATTAAATATATCCTTCTCGGAACGGTGAGCATCGCTGTTACTGCCTTAGCCTTATCTTACATTATGATAAGCGGTGAAGGGGATCTTTCTTTCGCTGGTATGTTCAGCCTGCTAACGGTTGTTTTCGCTCTAGCGGCAAACAAAACGAACATGTTCTCATCCGCCTTTATTGTGGTTAGTTTGCTTTCTCTTTCCGTATATTTCTTTATCGTTTGGTTGGTGGTAAAGCTAAAGTTTTCTTCCTTCATTGTTTCGATCGCGATCATGTTCATGGCGAATGGGGTTGAAAAGGCACTTCACCAACAAACCACCTTGGTTCAGAACCCGACAATAGTAGCCTTCTCGACCGTTGAATATGGAATGCCATTGGTGGTTTGGATCGCGGCAATCGTTTACGTCGCGTCTTTTATCATCATTAATAGAACTCGCTTTGGTTTTTCTCTACGGATCGTGGGGGAAAATCAGAACGCGGCGATAGAAGCCGGCATCAATACTGGCCGAATAAAATTTATGGCCTACCTTATTGCAGGGTTGCTAATTGCCCTCGCGGCTGCGGTAGAAAGCACCAGGGTAGGCGCGATCTACGAACAAGGCAAGTTTTATATGCTTCCTGTGTTCGCAGCCTGTTTCCTTGGGTCTTCTATGTTTGTTCCGGGCAGGGTAAATGTTTTTGGCACATTGGTGGGAGCGTTATTTTTAGGCGTTATTGAAAAATTTATGAATATGATCAACGTGGAATCATACATCGTATCGATCGCCCAGGGCGTGATCCTTATTGTTGCGGTTGGTTTAGTTGCATTCAGGCAAAGAGACAAGATCGTTCAAATCAAACTTTGATAAAAGGAATTTGACCCAAATGCAAAACAACGTTTTTCATTTCTTCCGTAAACTGAGTCTTCCTAAACCATCTTATCAGATGAAGATGTTCTTGATACTCATCCTCGTTGTTGGGTTTCTTTTCGCGATCATCATCCCGAACTTTAGTTTTATTCGGCCCAACAACTTGAACAATATGCTTACCGACTCCGTCATTCCGGCGATCTT
>CAIRYE010000034.1 GCA_903882765.1 uncultured Anaerolineae bacterium | reverse complement strand
CCGAGGTTGGAAGAAACTCGACAACCGTATATTACGAACATTCAGGTTGTAAACCGAACAACCCTGCAGGTGGCAAGAGAATTGGTTGAAAAAGGGTACGAACCCCTGGCACTTAATTTCGCTAGCGGCACCTCACCCGGAGGCGGGTTTTTAAGTGGTTCGCGAGCACAGGAAGAAAACCTATGCCGCTCTAGCGCTTTATACGCAACCATCAAAGGGGACGCGATGTACGATCATCATCGCCGCAATGACCGGCACCGAGCCAGTGATTGGGCGATCTTATCGCCAAAAGTACCGGTGTTTCGGGTGGATAATGGCGAAACGCTGGAGGAGCCTTGGCATCTTAGCTTTATCACCAGCGCGGCTCCCATCGCCTTTAAAATGGATCCGTTGGAAGCGCGAAGCTTGCTAAAAAGGCGCATTCATCGCGTGTTGGCGATTGCCGCCGCGTATGGTTACACCAGCCTAGTTTTAGGCGCCTGGGGTTGCGGCGCGTTTGGCAATGACGCAAAAACCACCGCGCAAGATTTTAGAGAAGCGCTTGTGGGTGAGTTCGATGGCGTGTTTGATCATGTGATCTTCGCCATCACCGATTGGTCGCCTGAACGGCGTTTTATCGGGCCGTTCAAAGAAGCGTTTTCGTTGTATTACTAAAATTTCGCAAGAAATAAGTAAAATAAAAAACCCCGGATCAAATGTCCGGGGTTTCTTCATCTTCGGTGTCAATATCAGGCAATGCCTCTACCGCTGCCACATCCGCGATGGTGGTGTGTTCCAGTTTGAAGGAGACATAATCGCGGATATCACGCAGCACTAGCACCAGCCCTTTTTCCTTTTCGATGGGGGTAGGCTCGTAAAAGAAGGAGCTTACGCTTTCAGTGGGTGCTAGGGCGCCATCAAACAAGCGGATGATCTCGGCCATGCTGATGTCTTTGGGGTCCTTGGCGAGAGCGTAACCGCCCATTTTGCCTTTGGTACTGCGTACAAAATGCGCCATGCGCATAGCAAGAAGAAGCTGCTCTAAGAACTTGGCGGGGATCCCCTGGGCGCGCGCGATGGCATCTGTTGAGGTGATACTATCCTTGGGTTGGCGGGCCAAGTAAACCAAGGCGAGCAGAGCGTATTCACTACGGGTGGTAAGTTTCATAAATTCAATTATACCCCTAAGGGGTGGGGATGATGGTGTCGGGGCCGTACCCCACATGGAAATGGTTTAAATTGGAGTATTGTTTGAGTTTTAGCCTTAGATTGTTTATGTTGGTCCCAACATCGTCTAGGGTAGGGTTGAGGCATCGCCTCAACCGCACTCCAGAGGAAAACGAGTCTTGGGGGATTATGGGTACGGTCGGGTTATTTTCTTTTTGGAAAATGGTAACCCTTCATTTTTAGGGTGGGAAAATACCGATCCTCACTTGGGAGAAAGATCCAGGACAGTGTTAATTGGTTGCTTCCCTATTGTGGTTCTAATCCTTGAATTCTCCACAAAATGGAAGGTATTATCGTTGAACCTTTCTGTTTGAATTTATAATAATTTTGTATGGATAACAACGATCAAAATAACTACATCGCTCGTAAAAAAAACCGCCTGGTGAAGTATGACTACAGCAAACCAGGTGGATATTTCATCACAATTTGCACGAACAAAAAAGAAAACACATTTGGTTCGATTACTGATGGTGAGATCAAATTATCCTACCTTGGCAATTTGGCTCGAAATAATTGGGGTTCGATCGCCGAACATTTCCCTATGGTCGAAGTTGGGGAATTTGTGATCATGCCGAACCATTTGCACGGAATTTTGTATTTTCAAAATAATTTTCCGTCGATAGGAATGAACAACAATAATCTGCCGGTAACGATCCCAAAAATTTCCAACCTAAAGGATGTTGTTGGCTCATTTAAAATGTCAGTAACGCGTGAAGTTCGTAAGCTCCGTCCCGGATTGGAAGTATGGCAGCGAAATTATTACGATCATGTCATTCGAAATGAACAGGATGAACAAAGAATTGTGGAGTACATCCAAATGAACCCAATACGTTGGGCGGATGACGACGAAAACCAAAAGCGTCTAAAGTGAGGTTGATGCATACGGCTGATAAACGATCGTGAAAATTAATGGAACGGGAAAAAAGACGTTGTTAGGTATTTATTAATTAGGGTGCCTTGTTGGTCCCGATTTTTGGTTCAGGCAGTGCCTGAACCCTACGGGTGCGGTTTCGATATAGTACGTGGTTGTTGGGCAATCAAAAATCACCAAATGGTATGGTTAGTCTGCGCTTCGGCTATGAATGAAGGAAAATTGCGTATCATGTAATCGTCCCTTCCTATTCCCCGTTCTTTGGTAGGACATTTTCACGTGAACAGACCTTGAATAGCGCTGGGTGCTTTGGTTGATTGTAGTTTTCATGAGGGCAAGATCATTGCGTTTCCGCAATTGGAACTGTTAAAAAACATAGGTGGGATACCTATCCTATATGTTTAGGTATCCCAATCAGGTTGGCTTATTTTATGCGGATAGCGCTTTAATCCCCGACCCTATCTAAAACACATTTGGTTGAAAAGGCAAAATCGCCGCCGCTAATTTGTACGTAGAATTGGCCCACGGCGTTATCGTTGGCGATGATGGAGTTGAAATCACCGTTGACGTTGTTTAGGCGCACCCAGTAACATGAATCCATAATATCGGTGCCGGCCTGGCCTTTATAGGTGCCGGATTGAATATCGCGGCCAACTAGGTAGGTGCCAGGTTGAATTTGGGTAGGAAAGGGGTTGGCGCTTGGGGCATTTAGATCATAAAGCTTGAGAGGGCAGCTTGTTTCAAAGGCCATATCTGATGGCAGGATCTCAACATAATATTGCCCAATGCCGTTGTCGTTCGCTAGAATGGAATCAATATTGCCGGTGAGGTTGTTTAGCCTCGCCCAGTAGCAGGAATCCATAATATCGCTGCCTGCGCTACCAATATAAAGCCCGGGCTGAATATCGGTCCCTACCATGTAGGTGCCGGGCCGTACTAAAGAGTGATCTTCGGTAGGGGCAGGCATCGCGGTCTTGGTTGGTTTGGGAGTGTTGCTGGGTTGCACTACCACCTCGGCTGCTGTGGTGTTGGCTGGCAAATCTGTGTTGATCGCGGCGGGCTGTTCTGCCTTTGTGGTATCGGGCAAGGCGTTGGAAGCGATTACCCCAATGATGACCAACGGAAAGCTGCACAGCATGCAAAGCAAGAGCAGTGTGCCGCATCCGAGAGCCAGCTTGGTAAATAATTTTTGGCCGACAAACCATGATTTTAATTCTTGTAATTTACCCATTTTGTAACTCCTTTTTAACCCACTAAACATTTGAAGAACATAATAAAAATCAATCTGTATCTAATAATAGTTTATTTATTGCCCTTGTGAAATGTTTGGATGCTTAAAAAATTCCCTCTTTTTTATTGGGTCTTCTTTAACAAGAAAGGTGGAAAGGCGAACGGTCGCAGAGCTTGGGGGTGTATTTCGGCGACCGAGCGTTTGAGTGATGAGGGCGCTAACCAGCAAGAAACCTAATAACTTAAGTGGCGTTTTGAGTGGGTAGTCGGAGGTGTTTCACGATGAGATGGGGTGGAGGTGGTTAGGCGCGTTCTCGAACGGGCTAACCGTGCCGGCGCTTTGGGTGAGATCGGCAAGATTCGCGCCAGGCTCGGTGGGTGGTGGCTTGGTGGGGTTCTAAGAAAAACGTAGCCTGATCGAATGGAGCATCATTTCCCGACATCAGAAAAATTTGACTATTTAGGTTAGAATTATCGTAGTACTTCCATGAAAAAAATAGGTGATCAAATGACACTCGGAAACATTGCATTTCTAGGCTCGGGCGAGACCAGTATGGCCGGCGGGCGCATTTTTGAGCAGCTGGCACGGCGGATACATGGTCCGTTGCGAATCGCTATTCTCGAAACGCCGGCAGGATTTGAGCCGAATAGCGCTCAGGTTGCCGGCAAGGTGGCCGATTTTTTGCGCACACGCCTGGCAAATTACAAACCGCAGGTGAGCGTTATCGCCGCCCGCAAAAAGGGCACAGCTAACAGCCCCGAAGACCCCGAAACCTGCGCGCCGTTGCTGCACGCCAACCTCATCTTTATGGGGCCGGGCAGCCCTACGTACGCCATCCGACAGCTTCAGGGCACCCTAGCTTGGGACCTGCTGCGCGCGCGGCACAGGTTGGGGGCAACGCTGGTGTTCGCCAGCGCCGCCACCATCGCGGTGGGCAAGGTGGGTTTACCAGTGTATGAGATCTACAAAGTGGGCGAGGATGTGCATACCGTGCCCGGCTTGGACCTGTTCGCTGGATTGGGTGAGTCCATCTCCATCGTTCCGCACTGGAACAACAGTGATGGCGGCGCCGACCTGGATACCAGCCGCTGTTTCATTGGGATGGATCGCTTTAATGATTGGTGTAAAGCGCTGCCCGCCGGCCATAGTTTGGTTGGTTTGGATGAACACACCGGAATCATCTTGGATTTTGAGAAGAAGGAATGCCAGGTAGTGGGCGTTAGCTCGGTATCGTTGGTGCGCGAGTGCTCCCCAGTGATCCACCCGGCTGGCTCGGTGTTCGCGCTGAGTGAGCTG
>CAIRYE010000033.1 GCA_903882765.1 uncultured Anaerolineae bacterium | reverse complement strand
TGCAAGATCGCCTGTTGTTTATCCTTGGAATACTCTTTCCAGCGTTTGTTTGAATCTCGCACTGTTTTAGGGTCATACATTTTTTCGGCTTCTTCGGCATATTTTTCTTGCTGTTCATCGGTAAAACCAGAAAACATACTTCTGTCTGTCATTGTCTTTACTCCTGTCAAATGGTTAATCGTAGAAGTGATCGTCTGATGAAGTTTTTGGTATTGGACGATCTTCCGAGATATGGTTTGTTTGTGTTGATCCAGC
The DNA here is from genome assembly GCA_903882765.1 of uncultured Anaerolineae bacterium. Taxonomy (GTDB): domain Bacteria; phylum Chloroflexota; class Anaerolineae; order Anaerolineales; family Villigracilaceae; genus UBA5195. The sequence continues at coordinate 8,212 of CAIRYE010000033.1, read as the reverse complement.
GCTTGAAGAAGATCAAAATCGGGGCGAGTTAGTATTTCTTTTATCTCACGAAGGGTAAGACCCAACTCCTTATAGAAAAAGATCTGCTGCAATCGTAAGACCGCGTCTTCACCGTAGCCCCTATATCCGTTCGACCGAACCACGGTGGGTTTTAAAAGGCCGATAGAATCATAATAATGCAGGGTTCGGGTGGAGATGGAAGCGAGTTTTGATAGTTCCTTTACAGTCATCATAAAGCAACTATAAACTATACCGTTACGTTAATGTCAAGAGGGATTTTTTACAAAGCTCGGGGGAGTGTTACGGTAAATTTCGTACCCTTCCCCACGCGAGTGTTGAGTTGAATCGTACCGCCGATCCGGTCTAAGAGCGATTTCACAATGAACAAGCCGATTCCAGTACCTTGGATCTCTTTTTCGATCGCGTTGGTTCCCCTAAAAAACCGCGAGAAAAGGAACGGCACATCCTCTGCCGGTATTCCGATCCCTGTATCCTGAATTGTGAAGACCATATTTTCTGTTGAAAAATGGATTTTCACATTTATACTTCCGCCGCTCGGGGTAAATTTTAGGGCATTCCCGATCAGGTTACCAAAGATCTGATTGATCGAGACCTCATCGGACATAATTGAATCTGACGAAACACCCTCATCCCGGGTGATCGAATGCTCAAAATGAATGGTTTTCTCTTTTGCTTGAATTTCTAATTTGGTAAAGAGGTCATTAAAAAGATCACACATATTGATCATTTTGTAATGCATGTGCGGTTGTTGACCTTCCATTTTTCCCGCGGTCAAAATGTCATCGATCAATAACTTCTCGCGGTCCAGTTCACCTTTCAGTATGTCCCAAAATTCGATTCGTTCCGCTTCGGTCTTAGACCCATCCATCAGGTTCGCCATCAGCATCATCGTGGCGATCGGCGTGCGCAATTCGTGTGTGGCTTTGTTAATAAAATCTGATTTTATTTGCTCTAATCTCGCCCGCTCACTTATATCTCGAACGATCGCTGTTACTTCATTGTTGCCGCTGTATTGTATCCGTGCCTCAACCACACGACGCGAATCATTCCCATCGAATAAAAATTCAACATTCTGAAGTTCATTCGTTTCTACAGCTTCATTGATGGCAGACAAAATTTCGATCACTCGGTTCGGCGGCAAAAGAGTTTCAATAGATTTCCCAACATATGTTTCAATTTCGTTGTTTAGTGTATCGTCAATGCTTGGCTTGATATCAACGATCATCCCATCCCGGGAAATTCTAAAGATCATATCGGGTACAGCTTTAAGTAAGGCACTCTTCCTTTTTTCACTTTGCTCCAATTCTTTTTGGTACTTTTGTCTCATTAACGCGTTCGAAATGATATCGCTCACCATCTTGATCAGCAGCACACTATCCTGAGACCAAGTGAGTGATTTCTTAACTGAATCAAAACCGAGGAATCCTATCAAGTCATTATCCGAGATCAAGGGAACCACGAGAATCGATTTAATATCCTGAGATTCTAATATTTCTCGTTCAGCATGAGCCGCTTTTGGCAGCTGCGAAACATCTGGGACGTTGATCACTTCAAAACGGCGCAATTTCTTCAACCACCAAGGAAACACCGCCTGTGGCAGATCAACTAGGTTCTCTTTCTCGGGAGAGATTCCTTCCGCCACCCACTCGTGCGAATTGGTCATTGTCATATCTACGTCATTAAAAAAGAAAACATAGCTGCGGTCTACATCCATTAACTCGCCAATATCCCCCAATACTCCGTTGATCTCGGAATCGATCTGATCTATCGGAAGATTGATCAACTTGGTTGATATAGTTGTTAGAGTTTCCTCAAATTTATGACGGAATCCCAATTGGGCTTGTTGCTGCTGATTGGTTGACTCATCTTGAATGCGTTTTGTAATATCTCTTGAAGCTAGGTAAAGCCTAAAATGGTTAATCTTTCCGCGCCATTCAAAATTCTTCCAATCACCATTTTTTGTTCTCATTCGATTGATAAATTCAAGGTCAGAATTTCCTACTAATGCCGCATGAATAGCTTGTAAACTGATCTCTTGATCTTCGGGATGAATGAACGAATAAAAAGATTGGCTTAGCAGGTCTGGGCTATCATATCCAAGGGTCCAGGCCCAAGCATTATTCACTTTAAGTATCTTGCCAGAAGGCTCCGCTACCATCATGAGATCATTCGTCACACCGAAAAAAGTATCAGCGTCGGCGATCTTCTCATTGATGGTTTCTTCTTTTTCGAATCGCTGGGTAATATCGCGAGAAATTCCTAGAACACCAATGATCGTTCCATCGGAATTTCTTAAAGTCGTTTTTATAGTTTCTAAAAGAATTTTTTTTCCGTCAGGTAAAACAACCCAATCATTGTTTTTCCATTCGGATTGGTTCTTGATAACCAATTTATCTTCATTGACAAATATATTAGCCCGCTCTTCATCGAAAAGTTGATGATCCGTTTTGCCAATAACATCTTCCACTTTACGCCCAAAAAATTGAGCCAAGCTTTCATTTACCCCAATATACACACCATCTAGGTTTTTACAAAAAGCAAAATCCGCCATCGAATTAATGACTGATAAAAAAGAAGGAGACATATTATCCGGAGTAATGGAATTCTTCTCCAGATAATTATTCTCCCTTTTCTTTTTGGGTTCTTTGTTCGTATTTATCTCAGTCTTTGGGGTTTTATTTGTCATGATCGTTTATAGGGGGTGAAGGATCCCATTAATCGTATCGATCAAATCGCTGACAACAAATGGCTTAAGAACATACCCAGCCGCACCAATGGCGAGGGCTGAATCAATATCCTTCTGCGATGTTTTCGCGGAAATGAATAGGAATGGGATAGCGCTTAACTCTTTATCCCCATTGATCTCTTTTTTCAGCATAAGACCATCCGGTGGCGGCATCATCATATCGCACAAGATGAGATTTGGCTTTTGGGTTTTGATCATTTCCAAGCCTTCTACACCGCTTCGTGAACTTGACACAGCATAACCTTCCCTTTTTAGCAAGGCGACAATTCCAATCGAAAACTTAATATCGTCATCGATCAGCAAGATGCGTTTTGAAGGTTTTTGAGAAGTATGCATAATGGATATTATTTATTATATCAACGGACTAGAAAAAAACCGGTCTAATTCTGGTATTGTCAGGATAGAATAGAGGAATGGCTACTTATAATTACGATTTTACTCCGATTTACGAAGACGATGACCTTCTTGTGGTGAATAAACCAAGCGGTTTGAGTGTAATCCAAGAAGGATGGGACCCCTCTGCCCCTTATTTAGTCCAACTTTTACGCCAAAAGTATCCGGATCTTATGGTCGTCCACCGTTTAGACAAAGAAACTAGCGGATTGATGGTTTTCGCGAAAACAAAAGAAGCCCACCGCGAGCTGTGTATTCAGTTTGAACGGCACATTGTCAGCAAAAAATATTTCGCTGTAGTAGTTGGCCAACCAAAATGGGAAACCCTTACCGCCAAGAACCGCTTAGCGTTTGGTATGGGGAAAAAACATCGAACCGTGGTAGATAACGCCAAAGGTACGAGCGCTGAAACAGAGCTCACCGTAGTGGAACGTTACAATGGTTATGCGCTCGTTGAGGCAAACCCAAAAACAGGCCGAACTCACCAAATTAGGGTGCATTTGTACGCTCGCGGTTTACCAATTTTAGGCGATAAGCTATACGGCACCAACACCACCGATCTGATCGATCGAGTTGCCTTGCATTCAGGCAGCCTGCAATTGGTTCATCCGACCACGAAAGAAGAAATGACCTTCACGATCCAGCTTCCTGTGGATATAAAAAAAGCGATCAAAAAAATAAAAGCCGGCTAAATTTCAGCCGGCAATTGTTTAGGAAATTTTTCTCGATTCCATATAGAACCGTTTCTCATGAGCCTCGCCCATGGAGAAGGTCTTACGGGGTAAAGCGCCATCTAAGATGACTGTTTTGAACAAGTCAGATTTATCCATCCCGGGCAGGTAGAAGCCGATATTGCCGGTTTGCGAGCCCAAGCGGGCGGTAACATCTGCGCCATGAACATAATCCAATTTTTCAGCGCCGCCATCTTTCATAAAGGAATCAATGAACTGCTGCAAAGTTCCAACCGATAAGTTGGTGGTTGGCTTCAAGAATTCCAAAACACTGAATTTGTTACCAGGCTCGATCAACCCCACAACCTGCGAACCAGTCGTATTGTTATCAACCTGTTTCACCATCTCTACCAGAGATGGAACAGCATGTTCTTTGACATTTCCAGAGAAGAAACCAGAAATGCTTTGGTGGAAATCTTTTTTGAGACCGAAAACGACCCGATGAATTGGTTCAAATTCAAGGGCGCTATCATGTACATTCTCAATTTCAACCAAGGCGTAGCGGGCGGGATGATCCATGCCCACTTTTTCTTTGGTTTTTTCCCATATAGCTTTGGCTGTTGCCAGCGAGTGGTTTCCATCACCCATAGCGAACAACAACACCGGTTTGCCCTGAATATCATATTTCTTTGAGAATACTTCTTGCGTCGCCAAGGTTCGTAAAGCTTCGATCACGCCCATTTCAAGGGCTTCGGGCACTTTGTAACCAGTGAGATGACCGCTGTTGAACATCAGATCAAAATCGTACACTTTATCCGCGTCGGATAATTTTGAGGCTACCTGTTCAATGACCGTTTTTTGGGGATCATCGATCAGTACTAGGATATGAGGGAACTCGAGTACTGCCCCTTCGCGGATCTTCATGCGTGGTGGCAGCCGCTCGATGATCGTTCCTTCAGTTGCCCTGATCAAGCTGGTCGAACCCTTGTTGAAATCATATTTCTCAAGATCCAATGCCAACATCAAACCGCTGCGGGTCTTACCATCTACGGTTCGCTTTACTAGGATGAAACCATCAGTTGGTTCAACAATTTTTTCATCGAGGGTTTGGCGCATTTTTTCTTGGATCGCCTTGATCATGGCGGGTTCATCTGGCGCGTCGAGGAAGATCTCGGGGAGTGTTAACCGAAATGTGGAAGGAGCGCTGCCTACATTCGTTTCAACCTTCTCCCAATATTCTGGTTCTGAGGTGAATTGGTCACAAGCGATCACCGCCCACCGATTCAAGTCAACCCCTTTTTGGGGTAGGTAAACAGTTGGGATTTGAACGCCAATATCTTCAAATTTTTTCATAAAGAATCCTTAAATAATACAGAGGCGAACCATTGGTATCGCCTCTGTCATTCAATTATTTTTGTGACTTAGCAAAGTTGATCATGATGTCGGCAACTTCCATACCAACACGTCCCTGACCTTCTTTGGTGGACGCGCCAATGTGAGGAGAAGCAATAACATTAGGAAGTTTGACCAAGCTCCAATCGGTTGGGGGTTCTTCAGCGAAGACATCCAACGCGGCGCCGGCAACTTTGCCGCTAGTTAATGCCGCGGCCAATTCAACTTCATCAACAATACCGCCACGGCCGCAGTTTACAATGCGAACACCGTTTTTCATCAATTCGAACTGTTTCTTGCTGATCATTCCAGCGGTTTCGGATGTTTTAGGCATATGCAGGGTGATGTAATCAGCCGCGACCAATAGTTCATCCAAATTTGATACCACCTTAAAACCACCACTATCCTTGGCGTAGGGGTCGTAAGCAACAACAGACATACCTAAAGCTACAGCACGCTTTGCAACGCCCTTGCCGATGTTCCCAAGGCCAATTACGCCTAGGGTCTTTCCACCGATCTCATCGCCATCGAAGGATTTCTTGTCCCATTTTTCAGATTTCATTGAAGCGGTTGCTTGAACAATGGAGCGGGCAAGAGCAAACATCAAACCAATGGTCAATTCAGCAACGGAATCGGTGCTGGCAAGGGGGGTATTCATAACGGCGATACCTTTGGAACGGGCATATTCAACGTCGATCGTATCCAACCCTACACCACCTCGGACAATTACCTTGAGGTTAGGACATTTTTCAAGCAACGCCTGGCGAACCTTGGTTCTACTTCTTACTACCATCCCATCATAAGCGGGTAATACATCGGGTAATTCTTCAGGGGTTACTGTATCGCGCACATCAACATCTAATCCAGCGGCGCGCATTTTCTCAATACATTCACTTTCGGTTTTATCGCAAACTATGACTTTCATTCAGATCTCCTATTGAATAAAGTTGATAATCGAAAAGGCAACAATATTAATTGTCATACAAATTTTACTCTTTGGAATATAATTGGTCAACGAACAAACATCACAATAATACCCTGAATATTTGTGATATTTTTCACTTTCTACATGAAGCACAGTACAATAAACTTATAATGACCCTAAACGGGTAAGAATAAGTTAAAAACAACCATTTTTGGAAACAAGGAGAACTATTGGTATGAATCGCGCTCACAATTTCAACGCAGGTCCATCAATTCTTCCACTGTCTGTTTTAGAGCAGGCCCAGAAAGAATTGCTCGATTTCAAAGGCACTGGTATGTCCGTGATGGAAATGAGTCACCGCTCGAAAGAATTCGAAGCGGTTATCGGAGAAGCGGAAGCTGATCTTCGAACACTCATGGGAATTCCCGAAAATTATAAAGTTCTGTTTCTACAGGGCGGGGCAACTTTACAATTCGCCATGATCCCAATGAACTTCAGACCAGCTGGCGCTTCAGCCGACTATGTTGTTACTGGTACCTGGAGCAAAGGCGCTTTGAAGGAAGCCAAAAAACTCGGTGAATCGAAGGTTGTTTACACCGGCGAAGCCGATAACTTCAACCGCGTTCCAAAACAATCCGAGTTGACCCTTGACCCTAACGCCGCTTACCTCTATTACACCTCCAATGAAACCATTCATGGTGTTGAGTTCACCGGCGAGCCCACTCCTCCCGCCAATGTTCCCCTTATCTGCGATACTTCATCAGACTTTATCAGTCGCCCAGTTGATGTGTCAAAATACGGAATGATCTATGCTGGCGCACAAAAGAATGCCGGCCCATCTGGCGTGGTCGTTGCCGCGATCCGCGAAGATCTGCTCAACCGCATTCCCGCTAACCTCCCCGCGATGCTTGATTACAACATTCAAGTAGCGGGTGGTTCTATGCACAATACCCCACCCACCTTCTCAATTTATATGGTTGGTTTGGTATTCAAGTGGGCCTTAGGTTTGGGTGGTCTCACCGAAGTACAACGCCGAAACGAAGAAAAGGCGAATGTTGTTTATAGTGCGATCGATTCAAGCGGCGGTTTCTACAAAGGCCACGCGACCCCCGAGAGCCGCTCCAAGATGAATATCACCTTCCGCCTCCCCAACGAAGACCTTGAAAACCAATTCGCTTCAGAAGCAAAGAAGTTGAATATGATCGGTTTGAAGGGCCATCGTTCTGTTGGCGGCATGCGTGCCTCTGTTTACAATGCGCTTCCTCTCGAATCAGCCAAGTTCCTCGCGGAATTTATGGCTGAATTCCAACGGAAGAACGGCTAAAGCAAGTAGAACGAAAGAACCCAAAACCCCGAAGACATGCGGTTGAAACCTTCGGGGTTTTGTTATAATACCCACTATGACTGATGACCTTTCCTTTTTCTTCCCCGAGATCGATTCCAGCGACAATAGCGCTGTTCCCGTGCCACCCCAAGAAGTTCGATTTATTGAAGTAAAACCTGAACAGGTGGAAGACGACGGCCCCAAAAGGTTTCGCCTTTATGTAGAAACAACACCATTTCAGGTACGCCCCTATATTGAAATATTGATCACCGATGAAGAAGAGAATGAAGTTGGAGCCGCCAGCATTATTGAACCCATCATGAAGAAAAATGTGATCACGATGCATATGCGCGGCGAAAAGAAAGTCGGCAAATTCACTCTAAATGCCCGCCTTTTCTATCCAGAGGTCTGTGAATCAGACCAGAGAACCCTGCAATTTGAGATCGTGTAAGGTTTCGTTTCTTCTAGGGCTGGCGTTGCTAGCCCTTACTTCCTGCAATACCTCTTCCACCCCACCGACTGTACCCGCCGAACCGGCAATTTCCTCAACACCAGCCATTCGTATCCCTACTAGTACACCCATTCCAACTCCGCAGCCAACCGCAACCTCCCAAGCTAGTTCGATCTGCTCTCCATTAGCGGTGCAATCCCTCGAAACGATCGACAAGATCATCACGCAGCCCTTTATCATGCCCAGAATATTGACCAATGGACAATATAATGATGACGCCCACCATGGC
>CAIRYE010000032.1 GCA_903882765.1 uncultured Anaerolineae bacterium | reverse complement strand
GATAACGAGTTATCGCACGCTTTTGGCAGGGTGATCAAAGAAATTCAATTAGGGAAAACTCGTCGAGACGCGCTTAAGAGTATGTCGGAGCGAATCGATCTGCCTGAAATGTCGAGCTTTGTGGCGGCTATTATTCAAAGTGAACAACTTGGTGTAAGTATGTCTAAGGTTTTGCATATTCAATCGGAACAGATGCGAATGCTGCGCCGACAATACGCGGAAGAATTGGCGCACCAAGCCCCTGTAAAAATGTTGATCCCAATGGTTAGTTTAATATTTCCATCGATCTTCATCGTGCTATTAACCCCCGCGATCTTGCAGATCATGAGGGTTAGTGTTTTTGGCGGTGGGTAAAAAAGAATAACTTGGCCATTAATCCATCCTTACAATACCATCTCGAGCACCAATTTTGGGGAACGGTAGACTTGGTGTATCCTCCACGATGCGGGGGATGCGGAAGATATGGCAGCGTTTGGTGCAACCAATGCGGTAATTCGGTTGAAGCGATACCGTTGCCGATCTGCGAAAAGTGCGGCGACCCGTTACCGCGAGGTCATCTTTGTGGGGATTGCCGAAAAAATCCACCGGCTTTTAGCGCAATGCGAACGTTTGCCGCTTACAAGGACCCAGTTCGGTCAGCTTTGATCAAATTAAAATATAAGGGTGAGGTGAGCCTTGGGTTTTCCTTAGCTTGGAGTTTTGCTCACTTTATCGATCGCCAAGGTTTTGCGCCTGATATCATTCTTCCTGTGCCATTGAGCGAAGAAAGGCTCAGAGAACGAGGGTACAACCAGGTAGACTACCTGGCAAAACCGGTAGCGCAGATATTAGGTGTGGATTATTCTACGAAGTTGGTAAAGCGGATCCGGCACACCCGATCGCAAGTAGGGTTGGGAGTGCGGGAACGGCGGGAAAATGTTCGTGACGCATTTGTGGCGGAGGCGGCTAAATTGGTTGGCCGTAATGTTTTAGTAATTGATGACACAAGTACTACTGGAGCAACGCTTGATTTTGTTTCTAGGGCTATAATTAATGTAGGAGCAAATAACGTGAACTGTGCAGCTTACGCAAAAGCCCTTCCTCATGATAGTAACGAACCAAATTTAGAATTCCTCACGCCTAAATCTTAACTGGGCGCGAGTTTATTTAATATCCTTAATCGGAGGCAATATGACACAGAATGTAGAGATTTTCGGACGGGATTTTGAAGTGACCGACCACATGCGTGAGTATGTCACCAAAAAGGTTTCCAAGTTTGAGCGTTATCTTGATACTATCGATAAGATACGAATTGATCTATCTGAATCTAAGACCGCCCGAAGTTCGCTTGATCGTTACACCGCACAGATGACCATAAATGGCAAAGGTTTCATTCTTCGCTCGGAGGAAAGGGCTGACGATATTCGAACCGCTATGGATGCCGCATCCGAGAAACTTTCTAGGCAAATTGAACGATTCAAGGAAAAACGCAATAACCCGCGCGGCGATGGCAAAGCACTCTCAGAATACTCCTCGGTATTCGAACCGGGGATCGAAATGGATGGAGGTGTTCCACAGGTGATCGCTCGCAGAAAACAGTTTGATCTGATCCCGATGGCGGAAGAAGAAGCCATTGAACAGATGAAGTTACTGGGACATGACAATTTCTTTGTGTTCTACAATGTAAAAGTGAACGCTGTAAATGTACTATACAAACGGCGCAATGGTTCATATGGCTTGATCGAGCCGCGCGTTCGATAAACTGCGAGAGATGATCGACCAATAACGAGTAAAATTGACTGGCACATTGTGCCAGTCTTTTTTTTTTGGAGTTACCATGGATACCCTCGAATTTGATGATTCATTACTAAACCCTGAGTGGGATGAGAACCTGGATAAAGGTTCCATCGAAGCCGCTATCAAGAACATATTGAACAGTATTGGGGAAGACCCCACTAGGGATGGGTTGAAACGAACCCCTGAAAGGGTGTTTCGTATGTATGGGGAGTTGTTCTCAGGGTATTGGACCGACCCGGTGAAACTGGTGAACGATGCTATCTTTGATGTGAAGTATGACGAAATGGTATTGGTGAAGGATATTGAGTTTTACAGCATGTGCGAACATCATATGTTGCCGTTCATTGGCAGGGCTCATGTGGCATATATTCCCAACGGAAAAGTACTGGGCTTGTCAAAAATTCCGCGGGTAGTGGATATGTACGCCCGCCGGCTGCAAGTGCAGGAAAGAATGACCCGACAGATTGCTGATTTTTTCAAGGAATTGCTGCAACCGCAAGGGGTGGGTGTGGTGATCGAAGCGATGCATTTGTGTTCAATGATGCGAGGCGTGAAAAAGCATAACGCAAGGATGACCACCTCAGCGATGCACGGAGCGTTTCGGGCGAATCCGGCTACTCGGCAGGAATTTTTGGCTAATATTTCGAGGGGTTCTTCGCCGTTACACTTTTAGGTTTCTTTTTTGCGGGTGATCTGTACCCCAACACCGCTAGTAAATGGTATGGCTTGGGTTTTGAGGATCTTGACCTTTACTTTTGAGACCATAGGGTGTTGAAGACAACAATCCGCTACATCTTGCGCCAAAGCTTCTACTGTGAGGCGTTTCGCGTTGCTGGCGAGAGCAAAAACATCATTACTCATTTTTTCATAATCTAAACAGTCGGCAAAGTCATCAGACCTGCCGGCTTTTTTTGTGTCGGTTGATAATTCAAGATCAATGACGAACTCTTGCGGAGTGGTGCGTTCGTGGTCGTAAATGCCAAGGATGGCGTTGACTTTTAGCTCGCGGATGATGATCTTATCCATTTTGTGATGCTCCGATCAGGGATGGTGTTTTTTGAGTACGTACCTTCAGCCCATAAGTGGCGACAAAAACTAGCCACCATAGGATCTGGCTTGCCCGAAACCCGCCCAACAAAATAGGTTCTTCGGCGGTGTAGGCGGAATGAAATAGATAACTCGCCGAGATAAGGATCATCATTAGCAGGAAACTTCCTTGGGTTGATCTTGCTTTGGCGATGCGATAGAGCAAAATAGCGATCACGAACGTTTGGAGGGCGAGCTGGTAGATCTGAACTGGATGGCGTTGGAGACCCCAAAGATCGATCGCCCAAGGGAGATCGCTGGCGATGCCATAGGCATTACCGGAGGCAAGATTTGAAAGTCCGAAACCGAATACTAAGAAGGCAAAGAAAATACTGGTGTCGTCTAGCGCGACGGAGAAGGAAATATTCTGTTTTTGCAAGGAGATCCAAAAGAAAAGAAGGACAGCAACCAGCCCAACCCACGGATCGAAGAGGTCGCGGTTGAGAGAAAATACATCAAGGGGGGAACCGGAGAACGCTGTGAGATGGACTAGGACATAGCCTAGCCTACCGGCGAGAAAAAAGAGGATGGCGCTATAGAGCATGGTGTTTGCGTAAAAGTCGGGGTTTTTTCCTGACTTGCGTAAAACAAACTCCATCAGGGCGAGGCCGGCGTAGAAGGAGAGCAGGAATAAAAATTCCGGGGCGGGCAGTGAAACGGGGCCGATCTGTAAGGTAGGAAACATTAGGGCTGTGCCTCCAATAATTTTTCGATGTTGCCGATCATCGAGGCTTCTGAAATAGGGCCGCCAATGATCATCTCGACAATCTTCCCGTTGGGGGCGATGAAGAAGGTGGTAGGAAGCGAGTTGATCTGGTACGCTCGAGCGATATCGCCGTTCTCATCCTTGATGTTGGCGAAGGTTATGCCGTTCGTGGAAATAAACTCCAGTGCCTTTTCCAGGGAATCTTGGCTGGTTGAATTTACGCCAAGGATCAGAACCCCTTGGTCTTTGTACTTGGCTGACATCTTCTGCAGGGTGGGCATTTCGGCGCGACATGGGGGACACCACGATGCCCAGAAGTTGAGGACGATGGCTTTGCCGGCGAATGATTCATCTGAGAGTGTTTCATTCTCCAACGAAACGCGAGAGAAAGTTGGGGCGAAAAAGCCTACACGAGGAGATCGTATGGCT
>CAIRYE010000031.1 GCA_903882765.1 uncultured Anaerolineae bacterium | reverse complement strand
GCGGGCAAAAAGCCCACCCGAGCCGTCCTTCGCGCGAACCCACCATTGGTCATCCCCTTCCCCAAACCACCCATTTTTTGTTATTATTATGATATGAATTCTTCCGATGTAGAGAAGGCGTTGAAAGGGGTGCCGTTGGGCGGGTCGCGGTATTTCACCACCATTGGCTCTACCAATGATGAGGCCTTGGCTTGGGCTGCCGGCTCTGCCAGCGATCTTTCCCTCGTGCTTGCCGATGCCCAAACCAACGGACGCGGGCGCAATGGCCGTGTTTGGCTTAGCCAACCCGATTCCAGCCTCACCTTTAGCCTCATCCTCAAACCCACCCCATCCGAGCAGCCTCATACCGGCCGCTTTTCGTTTTTGGGCGCGTTAGCCTTGGCACGCGTTTTGCGCAACCAATACAAATTACCGGCCCAGATCAAATGGCCCAACGATGTTCTCATCTCAGATAAAAAGGTAAGCGGCATTTTAGCCGAGGCCGTGTGGACCGGTGCCGACGTGGATAGCATTGTGTTAGGGATCGGCATCAACCTGCTCAGCGATGCCTACCCGCCCGATGTTCCGCTCAATTTTCCGGCCGGCTGTTTGCGGCAATTTTGCGACACCCCGCCCACCCGCCTTCAGTTGCTGCGTGAGCTGCTGCTCGAGATCCAGGCATTGCGGCCGCAGATCGCCGACCCCTCCTTCATCCAAGAGGTACAAGAGTACTTAGCCCTTCTGAACCAAACAGTTATGCTCATCACCGAAGGAGAGCCCGCCCACCGCGTGCGGGTAAAGCATTTGCAAGAAGATGGCAGCCTGCTGGTAACGGTTGAAAATGGCGGCTTCGATAAGGTCATCCACCAAGGGGAGGTTCATTTTCTCCCTTAAAATCGTTTGCCGCATCAACCTCCTACTGTAGTAGAAATTCTGTAAGAACTTCGTTTATAATGAATGTATTAAAAAAAGTAAGCCAATTTTTTTAACAATTTTCGCTCCTCATTTCGCGCCGCCAAGATAAAATGAAAATTAAACAAGCTCCTTCCATTTCAACAGAATTTGAAAAGCAAAAATCCATTCGCTTTCTCTCGGTTGGAGGCGCGCTTTTTTCGCTCTTGTTACTGATCCTCATTTGGGGGGGGACCACCTATTACACCAGCGAGCGGGAACAATCCTTAAAGATTAACAGCCAATTACTCAAAGCTACCTCTGAAGAAAAATTAGAATCGATCCGGTTTTGGCGGCAAGAACGCACCAACGACGCGAAATTTTTAGCTGGCCAACCAAACCTGCAATCTCTGGTCATCACCAATGATCCCGCTCAGATCGAAAGCAACGATGGTGACGAAGTGATCTACGCCTTCGCGCAATCATCCAAACTTTACAATTATTCCAATATCCAATTATTGGATTCAAACCAAAACATAATTTACCAACATGAGGAAAAGCACGATCACCTCACTTTTGAAAATCTAAAATTGGTCACCCAAGCTATGAAAACCCGTCGGGTGGTCATTAGTGAGGTTTTAGCAAGCGAGGATGAATCACATTTTGCAATTCTGGTCATTTGTCCCATCATTACACCTAACAATGAGGTGTTAGGCACGGTAGTTCTCTCCGCCAACCCTAACGACTACCTGTTTCCCCAATTAGATAAGCTCACCAACGAGTTTGCCTCCATCGAATCCTTCCTGATCAAAGAAGCAAACGGCGACGCGGTTTTGCTAAGTCCGCTTCGCGATAAGTCCATCTCTGTTTTATCAGTACTTGCCACCGCAAACGAAACCAACTTGCCCGCCATCAAGGCCATCAATGGGACTATTGGGTTTGTTCAAGGAATTGATTACGCCGGGTATGAGGTGATGGCAGACGTAAGACCTGTTCCAGATTCCAATTGGTACATCGTGACCAAGGCGAACACCGATGAAATGTTAGCCGAATTTTATTTTAGGATGGAAGTGTTCGTTGCCGCCACCATCCTATTGATCTTTCTGATGGCCGGTTTGGGGTTCAATATTTATACCAATGGCCTGCGCGCCTCGTATAAGACCCTCTACCTTGCCGAAGCCCAAGCCTCAAAAGCCCAAACAGAGCTCGCCTCGGCCGTAAACGCCATCACCGAAGGCTTTATCACCTGCGATCCCGCCGGCAGCATCACCGCCATCAACCCCACCGCCGAGCAACTCACCGGCATTAACGAAGAAAGCGCCATCGGCCAACCCCTATCGCAGATTTTTCCTTTAGAAGAAGATGTCGATTTTTTGCGGGTCTCAGTCGCTAGTGAATCTCGCCAAGTGATGGCAGAAGGTCTGTTGATCCCTGCCGGCAAAGCAAGCATGCCAGTAGAATATACCCTCACCCCCGTCCTCGAGAATGGATCAACCCTCATTGGGTATGTTTTCATTTTCAAAGATCTCACCGAAGAGATCCAAACCAGGCAGCAGATCACCGATTCCAACCAACGTTACACCGCTTTATTCGAGTTCTCACCCGAAGCGATCCTATTGTTAGCCATGCCCAGTGGAATTATTGTTCAGATGAACGCCGGCTTTACCGAGCTAACCCAATACCAACCCTCCGAGATCATCGGTAAAAGAACTTCCGAGTTCGGGCTTTGGGCTAACCTAGAGAAAGAAATAGAACGTCAAAAAACACCTGGTTACACCCGTGAGTACCATAATTATGAAAGCACCATCATTTGCAAAGATGGTTCCGAGCGGATCGTTTTTATTACTGCCAAGCAAATACTTCTCAACAACGAAGCAAACCTATTGATAGCCTTCAGCGATATCACCGAAATGAGAGCCTCCGAAGCGCGCGAACGCCAGCAGGAATTGCTCACCAAAACCATTTTTGATACCGCCCCCTTCGGCATTTGGGCGCGCGACCCAGAGCGTAAATTGGTGATCGAAAACAAGTACGTGATCGATCTCTACGGAAGCCATTTGACCGAAACCCTCGCCCAAGCGGATAATCCGAACCTGCCCCTAAAACATTGGATGCAATTGGACGAAGCTGCCTTTCGTGGGGAATACTCGGAATATGAAGAAGAAGTAATTTTGCCCAACGGCGAACGTTTTTTTGCCCAAAAGATCACCACCCCAATGCGGCAGGATGGTGAGATCAAAGGCATTATGGGCTTTGTCATCGATATTACCGCCCGAAAAATGATCGAGATCGAGTTGGAAAAAGAACGGGAGGAACTAAAACGCTCCAACGCCGATCTTGAGCAATTCGCCTATGTAGCCAGCCACGACCTGCAAGAGCCGTTACGTATGGTTTCCAGCTACCTGCAGCTGATCGAGCGGCGCTACAAGGGCAAGCTGGATGCCAAAGGCGATGAGTTCATAGCCTTTGCGGTAGATGGCGCCAGCACCATGCAGCGCCAGATCTTAGACCTGCTGATGTACTCTCGGGTTGGCCTGCGAACACCAGAGAATGCCGTATGCGAAAGCCAGCACGCCTTAGATACCGCCCTCACCCATCTCAAGTTCCGCATTGAAGAAACCCAAGCGGTAATAACTCACGATGCCCTGCCCAGGGTAATGGCGGATGAAACACAGCTAACGCAGGTGTTCCAAAACTTAGTGGGCAACGCCATCAAATTTGTTGAGGGCAAACCGCCGCTGGTGCATATCGCCTGCCAGGTCGAGCCCGAGTTTTGGCACTTTACCGTAAAAGATAACGGTATCGGCCTCGAACCGCGTTATACCGACCGCATCTTTGTCATCTTCCAACGCCTACACGAAAAGAACACTTACCCCGGTACCGGTATTGGCCTCGCAATTTGCAAAAAGATCATCAACCGTAGCGGCGGCAAAATTTGGGTCGAATCTGAAGTTGGCGTTGGTTCCACCTTCCACTTCACCCTTCCTCGAAAGGCAGTAACAAACAATGAGTAAAGACCAATATGATATTCTCATGATCGAAGACAACCCGGGGGATGTCACCTTGTTACAAGAGGTCTTTGTTGAAACAGGGATCTCCTGTAATTTCAAGCATTTTGCCTATGGCGAAAACGCCCTAACCTACCTCGATAACATAAGCGACCCCATCAACCTGCCCGATATGATCCTGATGGATATCAACCTGCGCGGGGATGACGGTTTGGCAATTCTAAAAATATTAAAAACCAACCCTCGCTACTTTTGCATTCCTACCATCATCATCTCTTCCAGCTTGGCAAAAACAGATATTCAAAAAAGCTACCAAAACTATGCCAATGCCTATATCAACAAACCGCTTGATCTTGATGTCTATATTCAGCGAATTCGCTCGCTAAAAGAGTTTTGGCTAACAGTGGCTAACTTGCCGGGCGAAAAACAATTTATTGGAAAATAATCCGAGGTTCTTTGTATGGTGCTGCCACAAGTGATCAAAATTCTGCTAGTAGAAGACAACCCCGGTGATGCCCGATTGGTAAAAGAGGCCTTTGCCGAAATGTGGCAAGAGAAAGATTACATCCTATCTCATGTCACCACCTTATCTGATGGGTTAGATCACGTTCACAACAGACCGTTCGATGTGATTCTGCTCGACCTGAACCTGCCAGATTCTTCCGGCGTCAATACTTTTTATAGCTTTTTGAGCATGGCCAAGCACATCCCCGTTTTACTATTAACCGGTGTTGGGTTTGATGAAACAGCCCAAGAACTGGTACGCGCCGGCGCCCAAGATTTTTTGGTAAAAGGCAATTTCAATTTTCAGCACCTAGTTCGTTCCGTAAGCTTTGCCATCGAACGCAACGCCATTCGTCAACAACTTAACGCGGAACAAGAACGCGTGTTAGCCCTCATGGAAAACGCCCTCGACGGTATTTTGGTAACCAGGCCCGACGGAACGATCTTGGAGGCAAACCCCAGCTTCTGCGCCATGGTAGGGTATAGCTTATCGGAATTAAAATCGATGAATGCCGCCAGCCTGCTCGACGCGACCAAAGGCAATCAAAACACCACCCTCATCAACTTACCACGAGATAATCGCGGCCTCACTTACGAGTGCTGGCTGCAAGCAAAATCGAAAAAACCGATCCTGGTTGAAATGAGCAGCAAGAACCTCTACGATGGCCGCGTACAATCCTTCGCGCGCGATGTGGGCGATCGCAAACAAAACGAAGCCAACACCAGCGAGATCATCGCCCGCGCCAACTATCACGACCAAAACTCACCGATAGCGGTGATCGAATACGACAGCCACAAGCACATCACCAAGTGGACCGGTCAAGCCGAAAAGTTCTTTGGTTGGAAAGAAGAAGAAGTACTGGGCAAATACCACACCGATTTTAAGTGGGTGCCTGATGAGGAAATGGAACAGGTTGAGCTCGCCGCCGATATGGTGATGTCGGGCAAATATCCCTTTTACACCAACACCAACCACAACCTGCGCAAAGATGGCACAAAAGTTACCTGCGATTGGTATACCTCCGTGCTCACCAACCCTAGCGGCGAGATCATCTCGGTTCGCTCTTACGTCATCGATGCCACGGAGCGCGAGAACGCAGCCAATGAGCTGCGCAAAAGCGAAAAATTATTCAGCGCCCTCTTCTACGGCTCACCCCTCTCCATCACCGTGCGCGCCGCCGATGG
>CAIRYE010000030.1 GCA_903882765.1 uncultured Anaerolineae bacterium | reverse complement strand
TATTGAGACAGGAAAAAGAGAACCAAGCCAACAAAGGCTATGGATTGCAGGAAAACCGGGATCCATTCTTTTTTATTTTGCATAATACAGTTGTTTCGATAAAAAGTTTAGCATAAAAAACGGTAATGTTTTGGAATGGTTAAACAAAACGGCAACCATCTCATCATAGGATGGTTGCCATTTTGTTGAAAAGAGTTCAGTGGCTTTGTTTTTACTTTACGGGGCGCAAACGCCGCCCTCCCAGAATATATTCCCGGCTTTTCGGATGCCCGGGAACGAGTATTGCTGTAAGACGTAATAACCATCGTTTCGTAAGTAAAACAACTTGATATCGCCATCTGATTCGGTAGAGGCGCCAAGCACCTGAGGTTTGCCATTGATGTAACAAATATCTTCTGGCAAGGTTCCCATATCAACATCCACCCCAAAAAAGGCTTGTTGAGATGCTCCACAAGCGCTAAGAGCGGTGAGTACTATAATGGATAATAGAACAAAGGTTATGAATTTTTTCATGAGAATGTCCTTTCGATTGTTATCTCTGCCAAAATTATAGGTTATTGGACAGTGGATTTGTTGGTTCAATACGGAACTGCAATGCTACTGTAAGAAACATAATTTTAAGAAGGGAATGATAGAATCAAACGATGAATCCGTTATCAGATATTCCATTTATTTCAAATATACGAAAAAATCACGCGCTTGAACACGCCACCATTCATTTGATCACGCGGAAATTGCCGGGTAAAGCATTTGCCGGCCATTCCAACCCTGCCGGTTTCATTCTCATTGGTGACGCGGACACAGAAATGGTAGTGGATACAGCAACCGAGGCTCTAAATCACCTAAAGCAGGGGCATAGTTCATTAGCGATCCACGAAGGATGTGGAACCAATTATGTGGTGATTGGTGGGCTCGCCTCCCTTTTTTCCTTGTGGGTGATGGGAGATTCGAAGACCAACAGCGAACGCTGGTCAAGGTTTCCCTTATTATTCGCCGTTTCTATTATCGCTTTTCTAGTAGGGAGATCGGTTGGTCCGTCCTTGCAGAAACACGTTACGACGGACGCGAACCTAACGGGGATGGAATTAACTTCCATTTCCAAGATCGCGGGTAAAGTGCATTGGATTCAGACGAGGGGATGAGTGAGTTGGCTGGTCAAAAGGTAGTTTTTCTTAGAGGTACCGACGAATTCGCCATCGAGAATTGGGTAAAAATGGTGTATCGATCCATCCCCGATGCTACCACGGCCCAAATGATCTTCTCACGCATGGATCTCACTGGTACAGATGTGAATCGTGTAAAAGAAGAGGCGTACGCCATCCCATTTATGGCTC
This sequence comes from uncultured Anaerolineae bacterium, assembly GCA_903882765.1. GTDB lineage: Bacteria > Chloroflexota > Anaerolineae > Anaerolineales > Villigracilaceae > UBA5195. The sequence goes on along the minus strand of CAIRYE010000030.1, from coordinate 1,780 downwards.
CAGAGCGTTATGTTGTTTTAGATAATGTCCTATACCCCTTTTCTGGTAATGCGGGGAAAGAAACACTCAGACGTTGGCAAGAAGAATTTCTCGCCTTCCTCGACCATTTACCATCCCAAACGAAGTTGATCTTGATCCAAAAAGAACGTGAGTACAAACCAAAAGATTACGAAAAACAAGTTTGGCTCATGGAATGGGGGAGTAAGAACGATGCGGCTCTTAAAGCGGAGCTATTATTGGTTCCTTCTGACCCACAAGACCGTGAAAGATGGATAATGGCAGAAGCCAAACGCCAAGGTGTTACATTGGAGCGGGATGCGGTAAGCTTACTCAATCGATTTGCCGGCGATTTTGATCCGCGAATTCTTGCCCAAGAAATAGCCAAACTGGCTGCCTTCGCCAATTATTCTAGACCGATCACCGCCAAGGATGTTCTTGAAGTTGGAGTTTCAGATGAACATGCTGGAATTTTCGACCTAGTAGACGCGATCGGAAATAAAAATACAACCATAGCCATCAACAAATATCGGAAACTTCTTGACGATAAAGATCCGCTCGAGATCTTCCCAATGATCGTCCGCCAGTTTCGTCTGATCATTCAGACGAAATACGCTTTGGAACATAACTACCCGGTCAGTAAGATCAGCGGCATGGCAAGTGATTATGTATCCCGAAAGATACTACCGCAATGTAAGAACTTTAATTCCCCACAACTGAAAAATTATTACCAAGCCTTGTTGGAAATGGAAGTGACTACCAAATCAACCGCAGTCAGCCTAGAAGCCGCGATCGAGATATTTATTTTGCGTTCCTGCGCTGGTGCAAATTTTCCAAAGAACTTTCTTTTCGAACCTCCTTTAAACAAAAGAAGGGGTTGATAATGTGCAGGGATACTACAAAACAAAAACTCTCAGAGGATCGAATCGCTGAGAGTTTTTGTTTTAATAACTAAGGATCAGATAGGTGGCTATTCACCATTATCACTACGAAATTCGTGATCGGTCGAAACTTGAAAAGTAGGTTTGTGTTATTAGATAACAAAGAAATTTTTTAAAAAACCCGTAACGTGAGTTTTTTTGTGGAAGACAGGTTAATTTTTCAATCATATCCTTTCTTTCGCTGAGAAAAAAATTAGATACGGGTTGATAAAACCAAGTGCGAGATATCCAGCCAATTCAATGAACCGAACAATGACAAGGAGATGATCGTGACAAAAATACAGCATTATTCAGGCAAATCTGTTCACCCAACAGAATCGACCCCGCGCCTCAACCCCCTCCCCGTTGAAGATATGCAGTCAAATTGGCTGGAAACATTAGGCAGAATTCCCGGTGCTGGCTTAAAAGGCGAGGGATTCCCGAGAAATGTTCTTGGGGTGTTAATGTACAACCCACAAACTTTTGGTCCTTTTTTAGAGTATTGGGTAACTTGTAAACTTAAAATGGGTTTGAGTGTTCGGGAACAAGAACTGGTAATTTTACGAATGGCTTGCTTGTATCGTAGTAATTATGTATGGAAACACCATGTACCGGTTGGTAAAGAATTTGGAATTAATGAAGTGGAGTTGGATCAGTTGCGGGCGGGCAATTATGATAGCTTTGACCTTCGCGAAAAAGCTTTGCTTTCCCTTACAGATGAAATGGTTGAATCGCGAACCATCGAAACGGAAGGATGGCAAAAGCACAGTGTGGCGATTCGTTCTGAAGATTTGGTTGACCTAATTGGTTTGGTTTCTCAGTATGTCTTATTCTCGCTGATGAACAACGTAATGCAAGTTCAG
>CAIRYE010000029.1 GCA_903882765.1 uncultured Anaerolineae bacterium | reverse complement strand
GCGTATTTCGATAACAACCGAAAAAGTGAGCGAGAATCTAAAAATGGTCATCCCGATCAGCATAGGATTGGATGAAAAAACCGTATTGACCTCCGTAAACCGGGGAATTCCTTTTACCCAGGAACCTAATCAGGAATTGGTTACTCAACAGGTTATCAAATTATCAGAGATCATTGTTGAAAAAATATCTCAAAAAGAATAACCTAAGAAGAGACGGAGTATTTATATGTCACTATTAAAACGATTAGAGCAAGGGCAAGGCGCGAATGCAGACGCACAACCTCAACAACCTGCATTGCCGGATAAAACTGAAAAAAAACCAGGACAAAGCGGATCGTCAACGACATTATCTAGCCGGTCCTCGTTGGGGAATACCCCCGAACCTCGAAATCCAACCGCTGACATAAAAACCAGAGTTCAGAATAAGCTGATCAATGACCTCAATCCATCGATGGATCTTACAAAAACAGATGAATTGAAAAAAAATATTCTTCAATCCTTCGAACAAATTTTGAATGAAGAGAGTATCATCCTTTCTCGGCCTGAGCGCCAAAAGATGTTTGAGCAGATCATTGCCGAGATCCTTGGGTTTGGTCCAATGCAATCTGTTTTGGATGATGATAGTGTTACCGAGGTTATGGTAAATGGCCCAAAGAATGTGTATGTAGAGCGTAAGGGCCGCTTGATCAAAGTTCCGATCAGCTTTGAGAACAATGATCATGTAAAAAGAGTGATCGACCGGATCGTTTCGCCGTTGGGCAGACGTATCGATGAATCGAGCCCCTATGTTGACGCACGTTTGCCGGATGGTTCTCGTGTAAACGCGGTGATACCACCTATCTCGTTGATCGGTCCTACGATCACCATTCGTAAATTTTCAAAATCGCCTATTACCATTCAACAGATGGTGAACTTTGGTTCGATCTCCGCTGAAGCTGTGGAGTTTTTGAAGGCGTCGGTTTATGCCCGCTGCAATATCGTGATCTCGGGTGGTACTGGCTCGGGGAAAACGACGTTGCTCAATGTTTTATCTGGTTTTATTCCGCCGGATGAACGAATTCTCACCATTGAAAACGCCGCGGAGTTACAACTGAGGCAGGAGCATGTTGTTACGCTGGAATCGCGACCGCCGAATATTGAGGGAAAAGGTGAGATCACTATCCGCCAATTGGTGGTTAATGCCTTGCGTATGCGCCCGGATAGGATCGTTGTCGGTGAGATCCGCGATGAAGCGGCTTTGGATATGCTTCAGGCAATGAATACCGGTCATGATGGATCGATGACCACCTTGCACTCGAACAGCCCGCGCGATACGCTTTCTCGTCTTGAAACGATGACGATGATGGCTGGTATGGATCTTCCGGTGCGGGCGATCCGAGAACAAATATCTTCCGCGGTGAACTTGATCTGTCATCAGGAAAGAATGCGCGATGGAACGAGAAAAGTTACCCACATTACCGAAGTGTTGGGGATGGAAGGTGACGTGATCACTACGACCGACATTTTCATTTTTGAGCAAACTGGTTTAGAAAATGGAAAGATCATCGGTCAATTGAGGCCAACCGGGTTACGACCGCGGTTTATGGATCGTATTGAAGCAGCCGGAATTCAGCTGCCGAATTCCGTTTTTGGAATCAATGCCACAAGGCGGCACTAATCTAAAGACAATTCGAAGCGATTTGTTTGGGTTTGTACTATTATTATATTAAGAAGATTTGGGCGAAAAATATGTCACCAATACTGATCCTTATAGTCGGCTTGATAATTATCCTGATCCTGGTCGCCGCGGGTGTTTTAATAACTAGTAATCGAGAAAACCCCAACGCGATCGATGAACGATTGGATCAATATCAACAAGGTGCTAGTTTTAGCAATGTAGTTGATCTACAGCCTGAAGAACCGGACAAGCGGGTGATCACGGAGTGGGTAAATTCACGGGTTAGTCAGTCTTCCTTCGGGGATCGGGTCGCGAAGAGCCTTGCCCAGGCGGATATGAAATTTAAGTCTGGCGAATTTATTACCATGGTAGGAATTTTCGCCCTCTTTTTAGGCGGATTGGGTTTTACTTTCACTGGGACAACCATTGGCCCGCGTCTCCTTTCAGGTTTGCTTGGAATCGTGATTGGCATCATCGTCCCATTTCAATACCTTAACTCACAAAAAGGCAAGCGACTGGCTCGGTTCTCGCAGCAATTGCCAGATATGCTCAATTTATTGGTCAACGGATTGCAAGCTGGCTATTCCACCATGCAAGCGCTTGAATCCGTTAGTAAGGAAATGCCTTCTCCGATCTCGGATGAGTTTCGGCGGGTGGTGCAGGAGATGCAATTAGGTATCCCAATGGAAAGAGCGCTGGCGAACCTTTTACGGCGAATACCTAGCGAAGACCTCGATTTTATTGTGACCGCGATCAATGTTCAGCGCGAGGTAGGTGGTCCTTTGGCTGATATTTTGGATACCATCGCTTTTACCATCCGCGAGCGAATTAAGATCAAAGGCGAGATCAGAGTTATGGTTTCGCAGGTATCTATGTCTGGGAAAATTCTAGCTTTTGTTCCGTTCGTTGTTTTTGCCCTGTTATGGTTCATCAACCAAGATTATATGAGTGAGTTCTTTAACAATTTAGTATGCGGCGGGGCAGCCCTTGGAACCGGTTTTGTTCTAATTATGATGGGCTATTTCGCGATGATGAAAATAGCGGATATTGAGGTTTAACTATGGACTGGTCTGGAATTTTACTGATCGTTTTGATCGCGTTATTGGTGATAATTGGCATCATCATTTTTATCAGTCAACGTATCCCAAAAGAGGAATCTGAAGCCTTTCTGGCCAGGTTGGATGAATTTTCCAACGACGGCATGGCTCCGACCTTGGATGAGATCGAACTCTCGCAACCCTTCGTGGAAAGGATCATTTACCCGATCTTGCGAAAGGTTGGTGAAACCGCGGCGAAAAATACTCAGGCAAATGTATTAGGGGATCTCAACCGTAAGATCGAATTGGCAGGGAAGGCGGGACAGTTAGAAGCTTCGATGTTGTTATCCTCCCGATTTTTTGCCGCCGCTATCTTAGGGTTTGGTACCTTCGCGATGTGTATGTTCACCATTCTCAACCAATCCTTCACTCGGTCAGTGGTTTTCGCTTTGATCGGCGGAGTGATCGGTTTTTACTTCCCGCAGCTTTGGTTGAATCAACAAATTACCACTCGGCAGACCTCGATCAAAAAAGCGATGCCAGACGCGTTAGATCTGCTGACGATCTGCGTGGAAGCCGGGCTTGGTTTTGATCAGGCCATGTCGAATGTCGCTAAAAAATGGGATAACGAATTATCGCACGCTTTTGGCAGGGTGATCAAAGAAATTCAATTAGGGAAAACACGTCGAGACGCGCTTAAGAGTATGTCGGAGCGAATCGATCTGCCTGAAATGTCGAGCTTTGTGGCGGCTATTATTCAAAGTGAACAACTTGGTGTAAGTATGTCTAAGGTT
>CAIRYE010000028.1 GCA_903882765.1 uncultured Anaerolineae bacterium | reverse complement strand
GAGAGGGTGGTGCCAGATTGCCCAATCTTCACATACCCAAGGCCAACCTCATCCAGCAGTTTCAGCTTATTCTGCATATTCGGGAAGGCGGCGAACAACTCCAACCCCTCCTCAACTGTGCTATCCAACACATCGGCAATGCTCTTGCCCTTAAAATGCACTTGCAGGGTCTCACGGTTAAAGCGTGTGCCATGGCAAACATCGCACGGAACATAAATATCAGGTAAAAATTGCATTTCAATGCGCAGCATTCCTTGGCCCTGGCACGCCTCGCAGCGGCCGCCATGCACATTAAAGGAAAAGCGTCCCGGCTTATAGCCGCGCACTTTGCTCTCTGGCATCTCGGCATACAATTTGCGCACCTCGTCAAACAGCCCGGTATAGGTGCCCGGGTTGCTGCGCGGGGTGCGGCCGATCGGCGATTGATCGATATCGATGATCTTATCCAAATGCTCAATACCATCAATACGCTCATGCTCCGCCGGCGAGGTATACGCACCATTTAGCTTGGCGGCCAGCGAGCTATACAAAATATCGTTCATCAAGGTGCTTTTGCCGCTGCCCGATACGCCGGTGATGCACACCAGCTCGCCCAGCGGGATCTCCACGGTAATTCCCTTCAGGTTGTTGGCGGTCGCGTTCACAATGGTCAGCGTTTTGCCATTGCCCTTGCGCCGCTCCGCCGGCATCGGAATTTTCTTCGCACCCGAGAGGTACTGACCGGTGATCGAGTTGGGGTTCGCCAGTATCTGCTCCGGCGTCCCTTCCGCCATCACCTGCCCGCCGTGCGCTCCCGCCGCCGGCCCCAGGTCGATCACCCAATCAGCGCTGCGGATGGTCTCGTCATCGTGTTCCACCACCAAAACGGTATTGCCAATATCGCGCAACCCCTTCAGCGTCTCCAACAGGCGGTTGTTATCGCGCGGGTGCAACCCGATCGAGGGTTCATCCAACACATACAGCACGCCCACCAGGCGGCTGCCCACCTGCGTTGCCAGGCGAATACGCTGCGCCTCGCCGCCGCTTAGCGTAGCGGCGCTGCGTTGCAAGGTCAAATAATCCAACCCCACGTTCGATAAAAAGCCCAATCGGCTGGTAATTTCCTTCAAAATGCGGTCCGAGATGGCCCGCTGTCGATCGTTCAACGGCGATTCCGCCCCAAACAACCGCTTCGCCCACTCCAGCGATTCCAACACCGGCCACTCGGTCACGGTCAAAATATTCACATCCGCCACCGTCACCGCCAGCGCTTCCGGCCGCAGCCGTTTTCCGTGGCAAGTAAGGCAGGGCTTGTTCGACATAAACTCCGAGATCTTGTTGCGGATGTAGTCGCTGTTGGTCTCGCGGTAGCGCCGCTCCAGGTTGCCAATAATACCCTCAAAGGCGGTATCAAAAATAGCCTGGCGGCCGTCGCGGTTCTTGTAATGCATGTTGATCTTCTCGCCCTTGGTACCGCGCAGCACCAACTCTTTATGCTCTTCCGGCAAATCCTTAAAAGGCTTGTTTAGGTCAATGTTGTAGTGCTTCGCCATCGCCTCCAGCATTTGCCAATAATAGCCGGGGTTATTCTCCTCGCGCACAGTATTCCACTCCATCGCGATCAACGCCCCATCCAGCAAGCTCTTCTCGCCATCCACCATCAACTTGGGGTCGATCTCCAGCTTCGTGCCCAAACCTTGGCATTCCGGGCAGGCGCCGTGCGGCGTATTAAAAGAGAAGGTACGCGGCTCGATCTCTGGCAGCGAAATCCCGTGTTCCGGGCAAGAGAATTTTTCCGAAAAAAACAGATCCTTCGGCTTGGCTTCTTCCTCTTCGGTCAAAATGCCGTCTTTATTCTGGTCTTCCAATAACTGCACAGTAACAAACCCCTCGCCAAACTTCAGCGAAGTCTCGATCGAATCCGTCAGTCG
>CAIRYE010000027.1 GCA_903882765.1 uncultured Anaerolineae bacterium | reverse complement strand
TCGAAACAAAGGTAATGGAAAAAACTACCAATATAAATGCTATAGAAGCCGCGTATTCCTTTAAAGGCAATATCTGTTCAATTACAACTTGCAAGGATTCGGATAAGGACGCACCGCCAACCGCCCCCGCTAAAACGCCAATGAGTGTTATGCCAACTTGAACAGTCGAGAGGAAATTATTTGGATTTTCGGCTAGCTTAAGAGCTTTCGAAGCTGACTTATCACCATCATTAATTCGCTGTTGAAGTCTGGCTTTTCTTGATGACACGATAGCGATCTCGGATAAAGCAAATACCCCGTTGAGCAGGATCAAAGCCAAGATAATAAGAATTTCCATACCAATATTCATATTTTTTCTAGAATTTCAGGAATCTTTATTGCGGCAAATTTATTTCTCAACCACAATACCAGATCCAATCGTTACCTTTCCTATGTTCCAAACATTTTGATCTAACTGTCGAGCTTCTACTTCAAAGAATTTAGCCTCTTCAGCGGGGACTGCTAATAACAAACCGCCGCTTGTTTGCGCGTCAAAAAGAAGCATTTGTTCCGATTCGGTAATACCTGAATCAAATGTTACCTTATTTTCAAAAAATAATTTATTATCCGAACTTCCACCCGGAAAAACCCACTGCTCAGAATACTTCTTGGCCCCAGAGAGGAAAGGTATGCGCGAAAAACTGAACTGGAATTTTACGCCGGAGGCCTCTGCCATTTCGGACGCGTGACCTAAAAGACCAAAACCAGTTATGTCTGTGCCGCTTCTAACACTATGCTTTAATGCCAAAGCGCTGCTTTTGTCATTGATTTTTGACATTGAAGCGATCACCTCCGCTAGTTCCGTTTCAGTGATCAATCCTCGTTTTAGAGCCGTTGTAGTAACCCCAACACCTAATGGTTTAGTGAGGAACAATTGGTCGCCTTCCTTTGCCCCGCGTTTCTGAATCATTTGTTTAGGGTCAACAAATCCCAAAACTACCAAGCCAAATTTTGGTTCTTTATCCTGAATGGTATGACCACCAGCAACAACAACTCCTGCCTGAAGACACTTATCAGCACCACCTTGCAAGATCTCCGAGAGAACTTCTACCGAGAGATCCGGCGGGAACGCGGAAATATTTAGTGCCAAAAATGGATTCCCGCCCATTGCGTATACATCAGAAAGTGAATTAGCTGCTGCAATAGCACCATATTCATAGGGAGTATCAACTACGGGCGTGAAGAAATCAGTGGTAATTACGATCGCCTTATTTTCATCGATCTTCCAAACGGCCGCGTCATCAGGACCATCCAAACCTACAAGTAGGTTTGGATAATCTTGGGATTTAAAAATGCCTGATATTGGACGCAGAACCTGCGCCAGCGTTTCCGCATTTAGTTTGGACGCTCAGCCAGCACAGCTGGACAAGCTGGTCAAACGTATTCGGCGGCCGTTTGGATAGACAGATGACATATTTATGAACCTAACTTTGCCAATTTATGGAATTGCGCTTGGTACTATCGTTTGCGGGCCTAATTGGGGCAAAATAAACGGCGCGTCACTAGGTACCAGCATTAATTGGACATTCGGCGCTAATTTTTGGATGTACTCATACTGTAATAAGTTCGGGTTAGCCTTTAATACTTCAGCAATGAGCTGTAAAGCCTTCGCTTCTGCTTCAGCCTGGATCAAACGGGCATCAGCCTGTGCCCTAGCGGAAATGACAAGAGCGTCCGCTTGACCCTGAGCTGTTTGCCTAGCTTGTTCTGCTTCCTGCTTTTTTGATTCCACAACAAATTTTGCTTGCTGTGCTTGCTGTTCAGCGATCTGCTTTTGCTCGACGGCTGTAGCGTACTCATCACTAAAACGAATATTTCTCAAAACAAAATCTTGTAAGATCAAGTTATTCTCAGCAAATATTCTGGTCAATTCGTCGGTAATTTTTGTTTCCATGTCGGCACGTTTCGTACTAACAATTTCCTCAATGCCGTACTGTGAGGCTACATCTCGAATGACACCGCGGGATTGTGGCCGAACCAAGCCATCCTGAAAACCATTTCTCCAGGTCTTATATAAATTTACGGCTTCAGCTGGGTTAATGGAATAGATGACTGTGGCGTCAACGTAAACCATTTGCCCATCTTTAGTACGAACTTGAATGGAATCATCGCCAGATGTCTGTCCTTCATCAGCTACAGAGGACATAGTATAGTTCTGCCGCAATACCGAGAATCTTTCGACTCTTTCGATATAGGGGATAACAAAATATATGCCAGCCTGAAGAGGATCAGGACGTATACCACCCTTTGTTATTGTAATCACAACTGCCAATTGGTCAGGTTCTACAAACACAACACCTGCTCCAACAGTAGTAAGAACAACGGCAACCACGATCAGGACAATAAATGCAGTTGATAAACCCTTTACGGATTGTTGACGAGATGATCGCATTACCATCACAAAAATCATACCAACCACTACTAACCACACAGCGGATGCTAGAAACTGGAATAACGTTGAAATATTCATTTTAATCTCCTTTATTTTCTTAAAACATTATAACGTGATAGCATATGAGAAATATATGCGTTCTGTTATCTGTAAAGTTGATGAGATCTTTTTGAATGGTATGGCAACCGCCAGAATTAAATGTCCTTTAGGATTTGCCATATCCCCTGGACAAACCTTTTTTATAAGTGATCCAAAAATAACAAATAAATTTCCATTACAAAAGGTTGCGGTCCTTGACCAAATAAATTCCACCTTTTCTATCTTAGATCCAATACCAGATTGGTTTTACCCCGGAAAAGAGATCTTGGTAGATGGACCCTTCGGTTCAGGTTTTACTATCCCGACTGGTGCAAATAAAATCCTACTATTTTCATTAAGAAGCTCGGCGAATTTAGTTTTATCCATCATAAAGAACCAAAATAAAGCAAATACAAAAATTTGCCTCATCAGTTCACAATCTGAACAATCCATTGACCCCATTATTGAATTATTACCGCAACAACAATTTCTTGAAGCACTAATTTGGGCTGATTATTGCGCCATAGAAATGAATAAACCACAATTTCCTATCCTCCAGGATCAAATGGTGGTCTTTTCTCAAAAAAACAACCTACCGCCTATCCAAATTTACATTAATAGCGAAACACCCTGCAATGGAATAACAACATGCGGGGTGTGTACAATAAAAAACAGACAAAACAAAGTTGTTTATCTTTGTAAAGATGGACCAGTGATCAATTATTAAGGAAAACTCTGTTCTATTAATAACCCCATAGAACAATTATTAAAAAAGAAAAAGTTTCTTGGCGATGACCTACTCTCCCAGGAGGCTGCCCTCCAAGTACCATCGGCGCTGACGAGCTTAACTTCCGGGTTCGGTATGGGACCGGGTGGACCCTCGTAGCTCTAATCACCAAGAAACTTAATTCACGGTTTTGGTTACAACAGAATAGCGATAGTTATTATACCAGAAAGAAGTAACAAGTTCTCTGCACCACACAGATCAGTCCTCGATCATTAGTACACCTTAGCTAAACACATTACTATGCTTACACCTGATGCCTATATAGCAGGTAGTCT
>CAIRYE010000026.1 GCA_903882765.1 uncultured Anaerolineae bacterium | reverse complement strand
CCTTGCCCTCTTTATGCGAGTAGGCGGTGGTATTTTTACCAAAGCAGCTGATGTTGGCGCCGATCTTGTTGGTAAGGTTGAAGCTGGCATTCCTGAAGATGATCCTCGAAACCCCGCCGTTATTGCTGACCTTGTTGGTGACAATGTTGGTGACTGTGCTGGTATGGCTGCTGATATTTTCGAATCGTACGAAGTAACTATCGTTTCCGGTTTGATCCTAGGTTTATCTCTGTATCATTTCACCGGTCGTCTTGAATGGATCATTTTCCCATTGATCGTTCGAGGCATTGGTGTTTTATCCTCCATTATTGGTACTTACGTAGTAAAAAGTGAGCCCGGTAAAAATGAAGACGCGATGGCGGCCATTTTCAAAGGTTTCTTAAGTTCAGCCGCAATCTCCGCGGCTTTGTTCTTCATTGCTGGTTATGTTTATATGAACAAACCAGAAATGGACGCGTTTGGCGGTTGGTGGCGAACCCCGACCACGGTTGCGGTAGGTGTTCTACTTGCTATCCTGATCGACCGTTTGACCGAATATTTTACTGGTACTCACACTTCACCAGTCCAAGAAATTAAAAAGGCTGCTGATACTGGCCCAGCTACGTTGATCCTTCAGGGTATTTCTGTTGGGTTTGAATCTTCTGTATGGTCTGTTTTGGTAATAGCTGTAACTATCATGGCTTCCATTTTCATCATGGGTACCATTCCTGACGTTACGGCCGCTCAACGAATTTCTTACATCCTATACGGTGTAGCAATGACCGGTATTGGTATGTTAACCCTCACTGGTAACAATGTGGCTATGGATTCCTTTGGCCCGATCGCTGATAACGCGAATGGTATCGGCGAAATGTCTTGGTCTGGCATGGAAGATCCTGAAACAAAGAAGGCCCAGCAGATCATGTCCGATCTGGATGCGGTTGGTAACACGACCAAAGCCATTACGAAGGGTGTCGCTATCGGTTCAGCGGTGATCGCGGCTGTTTCCCTTTTTGGCTCCTTTATGGTTGATGTAAGCCGCGCCCAAGCATTAAATGGGATCGATGTTGCTCACCAGATCCAAAATATTGGTATTCGTGTTGATATTCCCCAAGTATTCGTAGGTATGTTGATCGGTGGAGCGTTACCGTGGTTGTTCTCCTCCTTCGCCATCCAAGCTGTTAGCCGAGCCGCCGCTTTGATCGTTCAAGAATCCCGCAGGCAGTTCAAGTTGGGTGTATTGGAAGGTTTAGTAAAGCCGGATTACGCGAAGGCTGTTGAGATCTCAACCACTGCCGCTCAAAAAGAATTGGTTGGTTTGGCTCTTCTTGGCATCGTTACCCCAATTGTGGTTGGTCTTACTTTACAGGTTGAGGCTTTAGGCGGTTTCCTGGCGGGTATCATCGTTTCAGGACAACTCTTGGCTGTATTCCTAAACAACTCCGGTGGAGCTTGGGATAATGCTAAGAAATTGATCGAGGACGAACCAAAAAATCCCGCGAACAATACCGGTAAAGGTTCAGAACGTCATAAGGCTTCTGTTGTTGGTGATACCGTTGGTGATCCTTTCAAGGATACCGCGGGCCCAGCGCTCAACCCGATGATCAAAGTGGTCAACTTAGTATCAGTGATTATTGCCCCGATCGTTGTTCAATATTCCAACGCTCAAGGCATTGAGTTGGTTGTGATATGGGTTGTCGCCTTAGCGCTTATTGGTTTGCTCGTATGGGCGATCGCTAGATCGAAAGCGCAAACACCCCAGTTATAAGATTTTATTTCGTCAACAAAAAACCGCAGAATAAATTCTGCGGTTATTTTTATTTCGAGAGGTCTTTTTTCCATTCAAAGATCTTGTTCAGAGCTTCAATGGGTGATAACGTATTGATATCAAGCTGGCGAATTTCTTCGACCAGCGGATTTGTTTCTGGAAATAAGGCAACTTGTTGGGCTGAAAGTGGATTCTTCTTAGTAGTGCCAGAATTTTTCTCTAAATCGATCAGGATCTCTTCGGCTCTGGTAATAACGACACGCGGCAACCCAGCTAATTGGGCAACGTGGATGCCGTAGGATTTATCCGCACCGCCTTCAATGATCTTGTGAAGAAAGACCACTTTCCCGTCGGTTTCGGAAACGGCAACATTGTAGTTTCGTAAACCCGGAAGTTTTTCAGATAATTGGGTAAGCTCGTGGTAATGGGTGGCAAATAATGTTTTAGAACGCAGGGATGGGTGATTGTGAATATATTCGATCACCGACCAAGCAATGGATACACCATCATACGTACTCGTTCCACGACCAACTTCATCGAGAATGATCAGGGAACGCTCGGTGGCATTGTGTAAAATGTTGGAGGTCTCGATCATTTCAACCATAAAAGTTGAATGACCTGAATGGATCTCGTCTTGTGCCCCTATACGGGTGAAGATACGATCTACGAGTCCGATCCTGGCGGATGAAGCTGGCACAAAACAACCCATTTGCGCCATAAGCACAATGATAGCCGCTTGCCGTAAATACGTTGATTTTCCTGCCATATTTGGCCCGGTAAGCAATCGAATTCGTTCACATGGCTCGAAGACGATATCGTTTGGAACATAGCGACCGTTGAGTAGATTCTTTTCCACAACAGGATGCCGGCCATCGATGATCTCGAGAACATCCTCCGCGATTATATCTGGCCGCACAAAGCCATTGTTCGCGGATGTTTCAGCGATCGTGGAAAGGCAATCGAGGTGAGCGATCGCCCTGGCGGTTTCGAGAAATTCTTTTATTCTGGAGGAGAGTGATTGGCAAATGTCCTTGAATAATCTCCCTTCGATCTCCCTGATGCGGTCATCGGCGTTTAGGATGAGAGTTTCATACTCCTTCATTTCAGGAGTAATATAACGTTCCGCGTTTACCAAAGTTTGTTTGCGTATGTATTCTGTTGGCGCGTTTTGGGATTGTCCAGCGGAAATTTCCAGGTAGTATCCGAAAACTTTGTTGTAACCAACTTTTAGGGTTTTGATCCCCGTCCGTTCTCTTTCGGTAGCTTCAAGCGAGTTGATCCAATTTCTGGCGTGTGAGGACGCGTCTAAAATGTTGTCTAACTCAGTGGAGAAGCCAGGCTTGATAATACCGGTGTTTTGCATAGTGGCGGGTGCGTCATCAGAGATCGATCGATTGAGGAGGAGCATTTCCGTTTCGAAAGGATGTATCTTAGAAAAATCTGATTCAAGGATCTGGTTATGTGGTCCCAAGCTCCTTTTAAGCTCCGGCAAAACCTCTAATGTATCGCGTAGCTTAATTAACTCGCGTGGCAAAATATTGCCGGAGGCTACTTTGTTGATCAACCGTTCGATATCGGCCATTTTTTTTAGGATGGCCCTCACTTCAGCGCGTAGTAATCCTGAATTGAAAAAAAAATGAACCCCATCTTGTCGAACCTGTATCTGATTGATATCAAGAAGAGGTTGAGATATCCATTGCCGAATCAGCCGCTTTCCCATAGGTGAAACTGTCAGATCGATCAGTTCGAGCAAGGACCCTTTCGCTTCTCCACGAAGGCTTTCAGTTAATTCTAAGTTTTTCCGGGTCTGGCTGTCGAGAACCATAAATTCATTGAGGTGATAAACACGAATGTCCGTCAATAATTTGATCGCGCTCGGCTCATTTTCGGAAACATATTGGAGGATAGCGCCGACTGAGTTGATTGAGGGAGAGGAAGGTGAAATTCCAAACCCTGCTAATTCAGAAATATTAAAATGCGCGAGGATGGTGTTCTTGCACTTTCCGTTATCGAAACGCCATGCCGGAAGGATTGAGGTATGGACAATGATCCCATCCGGGAGGGTCTGTCCTTCAGGAAGAATGATTTCTGCCGGATTAATTCTGTTGATCTCTGACCGAATGGTTGAATCATTCTCCAAAGGGCCTTCGGTAACCAAAAATTCCCCGGTCGAAATATCCACGGTGGCGATGGAAAATTTGTAATTAAAAACATAAACAGAGCAAAGATAATTGTTAGAATCGCCGGGCAACAAATGCGGATCAAGGACGGTACCGGGAGTAATAACCCGAACGACTTTACGTGGAAATATTCCTTTTTGGGGTTGATCGCCTAATTGTTCCGCTATCGCAACATGGTGACCTTTTGAAATTAGCCGCGAAAGGTAATTATCAACGGCGTGATATGGAATTCCTGCCAGGGGAGCTCTAACCCCATTACCGATCGGCCGCGAAGTTAAAACGATATCTAAATCCCTTGAAACTGTTTCTGCATCCTCATCAAAGGTTTCGTAAAAATCACCTAAACGAAAAAATAGAATGGTATTGGGATATTGTTTTTTGAGATCTAAGTATTGCTGTCGAACCGGTGTCACATCTTCAGTAGACATAGTGTTTTCTATTATAGGATATAATTTGCCCGATAAATAGTTCAAATTTTATTTCATACCTTAGAAATCTTGTTTGACGAATAGTTATCAAAAAAATTATAAAAACTGTTATTGGAGTTTGAAATGGAAGCAAAATACATATTAGTCCTTGTTCGCCATGGACAAAGCACTTGGAATTTGGAAAATAAATTTACCGGCTGGACCGATGTGGACCTCTCTGATCTTGGTCGTGAAGAAGCTCGTCAGGCTGGAATTGTGCTAAAACAAAACAATTTCGAATTCGATATCGCCTATACCTCCGTTTTAAAAAGAGCCATCAAAACCTTAGGCATCGTTCAGGACAATATGAATTTGGATTGGATCCCTGTTGTTCGAGCTTGGCAATTAAATGAACGCCATTATGGAGATTTGCAAGGTTTGAATAAAGCTGAAATGGCGGAGCGCTTCGGAGAAGATCAGGTTAAGATCTGGCGACGCAGTTATGATGTACCCCCACCCGCCCTCGAAGAAACCGATGCCCGGCACCCTAAATTTGATCGCCGTTATGCCGAAGTAGCCGCTAAAGATCTTCCCGCCACTGAATCATTAAAAATTACTCTGGATCGTGTTTTACCCTATTGGCACTCTACAATAGCTCCTATGATCAAAAGCGGCAAAAAAGTACTTGTAGCCGCCCACGGCAATAGTTTGCGGGCACTGGTAAAGTACCTCGATAACATCCCCGATTCTGAAATTACCGAACTCAATATTCCAACTGGTGTCCCCTTAGTCTATGAGTTAGACGCGGACCTAAAACCGATTAAACACTACTACCTTGGAAATGAAGAAGCGATCGCTCAGGCTGTAGCTTCGGTCGCGTCCCAAGCTTCCGCAAAAAAGTAATCGAATCGTCATCAACATCACTCCCCATCCAAACAATGGGGAGTTTTTTGTTTATAATTTTAGTATGCAAAACATTGTCGACTTTACCAATGACCTCAAAAAGAACTTTTCGGGTGAAATTAAGGTAGACCCGGTAACAAGGCATCTGTACAGCACCGATGCCTCAATCTATCAGTTCATGCCCCATGCTGTTTTGATTCCAAGGACACAAGAAGACCTGATCGCGGCGGTGGAGTTTGCGGCAAAGTATCGGCTGCCCATCCTGCCCCGTGGCTCGGGAAGTTCTTTGGCTGGCCAGGCTATTGGCGAAGCGATCATCGTAGACCATTCGAAATATTTGAATCACATGGTCGGCTCGATCGATGTGGAAAGAAAAGAAGTTGTAGTAGAACCAGGGTTAATTCTGGCGCATTTGAACAAGCAAGCGGCGAAATTCGGCCTTATGTTTGGGCCCGACCCAGCATCCAGTGAACGGGCAACTCTTGGCGGAGTAATCGGGAACAACGCTACAGGGGCACATTCCATTCGTTACGGGATGACAGCGGATCATTTGGTCTCCTGTCAGGTGCTCCAATCAGATGGTACCTCCGCTAGTTGGGGAGAAGTAGCCGTTCGGCAGAGCGATAAAACCCTGTTTGGTAAGATTGTGAACCACGCCTTCGATATAAAAGAAGGCGCTGGCGAACTCTTTCAAAATAATGGACCAAGAACATGGAGAAATTCCGCTGGATACCGTTTGAACTATCTCATTCCATGGTCTGCTACGCGACCGGAGGAATGGGGAGAACCGTACTATCCTCGCAGAGGGGCTGAATCCTCCATCAATCTTGCGCCGATCATGGCTGGCAGCGAAGGGACATTGGGTGTTATTCAGCAGGCTCGATTGAAGCTTGTTGACAAGCCAAAATTCACTGTACTCGCCATTCTCGCCTATAAAAGTATCATCGCGGCTTGTGAAGACGTTCCCTATTTATTAGGACACCATCCAAGCGCGATAGAGCTTATTCCGCAAAATTTGATCCAATTGGCAAAAAGTGTGCCGGCTTATTCCAAAAACCTTAAATATTTCAATGGCGAATCAGAAGCATTTCTGGTTTTGGAGTTTTCTGGGGATGATAAATCAACCTTATTTAAAAAATGTCAGGTTGGGCGAGATGTTATCTACATCGCTGAAAGTAGTGAAGATCAGAATAATATTTGGGTGACCAGAAAAGTTGGTCTTGGATTATTTGATTCAACAAGTAACAGCGAACGACCGATCGCGTTTATTGAAGATTGCGCTATCCCTGTAGAGAATCTCGGAAAATTTGTTAGTGAAATCCACCGTATATTTGAAATGTATCAGGTGCAAGCCTCCTATTATGCCCATGCTTCGGCGGGTTGTTTACACGTTCGGCCAACCATCGATCTGCGGTCGAAAAATGGCAAGACCATCTTGCGGAATATTTCAACCGATGTAGCGAAGTTGACCTTTGCTCTTGGAGGGTCGATGTCCTCAGAGCACGGTGATGGAATTGCCCGTGGCGAATGGGTGAAGGATACCTATGGCTCTGAGATCTTCCAATTGATGCAAGATTTTAAACAAGTTGTAGATCCCTACGGCATATTAAATCCGAAGAAGATCGTAAATGCTCCTCTACTGGATAGTAACCTGCGGAATGATCAAAAATCCGCAATAAATTTATGGGAACCAGCTATCCATTTTGAGTCTACCGGTGGATTTCTGAGGACTGTTGAAAAATGTAATGGGCAAGGTGTTTGTCGTAAAGAAGATGGTGTTATGTGTCCCAGCTTCCAAGTTACCAAGGATGAGGTTTTTTCTACTCGCGGCCGGGCAAATTTATTACGGGAATTTATTTATTCAGAAAATACTGAGATCTCGATCAAAGATCTAAAAGAAACCTTCGACCTCTGCCTTGCTTGTAAGGGCTGCAAATCAGAGTGTCCAAGCAAGGTGGATGTGGCAAAATTAAAAGTGGCGTTCTTGGATCGTTATTACCAAGACCATTCACATTCCCTCCGCGACACCCTATTCGGGTACTTGCCAGTTTTCACTGAACTCTTTGCTCCATTCCCAGCTCTCTTTAATCTAGCCGCGTTAACCATCGAAAAATTCTCCCCACTTCGAAAAGCCCTCGCTATTTCTGATAAACATGCCTTCCCAAAGATGAATAAACCTGTGTCATTTTTGAAAGAAAAAAGGATAGCCCGCACCAAATGCATTCTAGTAACTGATACCTATAGTCACTTTTTTGATACTCAGATAGAAGCGAGCGCTTTGAGCCTGCTGCATCGACTTGGTGTAGAAGTCATCAGCACAAAAACGATCGGAGCGGGAAGAACCTTCTTTTCCAAAGGTTTCCTAAAGCAAGCAAAAAGCCAAGTTAGATCTTTGATTGATGAAATAAACGCGCTTGATCCAGAAGGAACAATGCCAATTATCGGATTGGAACCATCGGAGGTCTATATTCTTAAAGATGAGATTTTTGATGTGTTGGATGCTCCGTTCGCGGACTTAAAAAAGATCGCGGATAGGGTCTTTTTTATTGATGAATACCTACTTCGGGAAGTGCTTGGGACGCTAGACTTTACGCCTTCGTTGAGTAATGAAACCACAGTTCTTTTGCATGGTCATTGTCACCAAAAGGCTCAAACGTTATCCATCGATGGTGTTCCGGTAGGGGTTGAGGCAACTCGATTGCTTCTGGAAAAATTTGGGTACAAGGTGAATGTGTTAAACACAGGTTGTTGCGGGATGGCTGGTTCTTTTGGTTATGAAGTTGAACACGCCGCCACCTCACTTGGGGTTGCTAATTTGACCTTATTCCCAGCAATTAAACAGAGTTTTATAGAACGAAAAACGATCATTTGCTCCCCCGGAACATCTTGCCGCACCCAAATTACAGACGGGGTGAATAAACCAGCGCTGCACACTGTTGAAATTTTGGATCAGACCCGGTTTTAGTTTCTTGGGAATGTGCTTAAAGTAGATATCGCGATTCCAAAAGAAACCTCCACATTTAGCGAGTTTTTGTTACCCAACATCGGTATTTGGATGATTTGAGTTGAAAGCGCTAAAATTGCTGGGTCAACACCGCATCGTTCGTTGCCGACAATTAGCGCAATTTTCCTGTCGCCTAATTTTACCGAGGTGAGATCGATAGCGTTGTCGTCTAATTCCAAAGACCAAATTTCATAACCAAGCCCGATCAATTCTTGTACAGTTTTCAAACTGTTATTCTTGTGGATCACTTGTAAATATTGTTCTGAACCGATGCTGGCTTTTTGCACGTTTTTATCCGAAATATCCGGGGTTATTCCGCAAAGATATATGGTATCTACACCAAAGCATTCAGCTGTTCGTAACATCGCGCCGACATTAAAGGCTGAGCGTACATTGTCGATCACAACAAGTATGTTGCCTGTCCGCGCCTTGCGGTCGGTTCGGTTTTCTTGTGCCGCTTCCGATGTGTGAACCAGCTCTGTTTTACCGAGGCATTTAGGGCAGCGTTCATTGAACCCCGAGTTTTCATGAACAGGGAATCGTAGTTCGCATTTGGGATTAGTACATTGGTAAATAAAATTTTTCATAATTAAAAAAATACGGTAGGGTTTTAACCCTACCGTATTTTAGCTTAGTTAGAGCGATAATGACGCTTCGATCATCCCTGTTTTTGAATTTGTGGTGATCGATGAGAATCCAGCGCGCCGGCAAAGCCTCTGCATGGATGAATTCTCTTGTGACATGATCGAAATGATACGCTTGATCTTTTCGTGCCTCGCCGCTTTGATCAGCCGATTGACTAGTTCGAGACCAATCCCTTGGCCTTGGTATTTGTCGTTGACCAGCAAGCTGATACGGGCTTCTTCGTCTTCCCCTTTTAGCTTGCTAATTCTACCTACCGCGATAATGTTGTTCTGGCCATCTATATCCGTCTCCACCACAAGAGCGATCTCACGAGCATAATCACAATGGCAAACTCTTGCCAACCGTTCATGGGTTACTCGATCGCTAAGCACCATCGGAGACAGATACCGTAAATACACGGATCGATCCGAGAGGTGTTTGTGGAAATTGATCATCAGTTGCTCGTCTTCGGCGCGGATGGGGCGGATCATTACATCAGAACCGTTCTTCATTTTCCATTCGCCAACATAGCGGTTGGGGTAAGGTCGAATCGCGAGTTTTGGTAGATCGGTTTCTTTTGTATCTAATCCATAGAGGACAACTCGACCATCGAGGGCTAATAAACCATCCGGTGAGGCGATCAATGGGTTGATATCGATCTCTTTTATCCATCTTTGCTCAACGACCAATTGGCTAAAACGAACAAGTAATTTCTCTAATTCATCCATATCAACCGGTTTGCGGCCACGAACACCCGCGAGCGCTTTGGCGATCTTGGTACGTTCGATCATTCTCTTTGCCAAGGTTGTGTTTAGCGGAGGAAGCCCAAGAGATCTGTCCTTGAAGACTTCTACTAACTGCCCTCCGGTACCAAATAAAAGCACTGGACCAAATTGTGGATCAATAGAAGAGCCAACGATCAACTCGTAACCCTCTAATTTGATCATTGGCTGAACAGTAACGCCTTGGAAGTGTTCCGCGCCCTTCAATCGGGTAACTGATTCTTTGATCTCATTGAACGCTTTTTTGGCTTCCTCACAATTGGTAATATTTAATTTCACGCCGCCAACATCGGTTTTGTGGGTGATCGTTTCGGAATGGAGCTTGAGCACGACCGGGAAACCGCACAATTCAGATTTATCGCAGGCATCCTTTTCGGTGGCGGCGATGTACATTGCCGTGGTGGGAATACCATAGGCCTTCAGTAGATCCTTGGATTCAGCTTCGGTTAGCAGGTCTCGGCCTGATTTTCGTACATCGTCAATGATCTTTGCCGCCAGGTCTCTATCGGGAGTATGGTTTGCGTCTTCGGTGTAGCTCGGAGTTTCGTAGAGGGTCTTGAGATTGAACGATGATTGCCACATATAGGTGAATGCTTTCGCGGCATCATCAGGATACTCAAACGTTGGAATTCCAGCTTTGTTCAAAATAGCTTCTCCGGCGGCAACTTCTTTACCACCAGACCAAGAAGCGAGGATAGGTTTTTCGTAACTTTTCGCGTAAGACTTAAGCGCTTCTGCCGTGGCGGTTGGGTCTGTCATTGCTTGTGGGGTAAGGATAACAAGCAATCCATCGCTGTTCGGGTCTGAAGCGGCAATTTCAAGCGATTTGGCATACCGTTGGGGGTCCGCGTCACCAATGATATCGATCGGGTTGTTATGGCTCCAAGAGAAGGGCAAGATCTCATTCAGCTTGGCGATCGTTTCTGGGGACACTTCCGCCAACTCACCTCCATTGGTTATTAAGGTATCTGTCGCTAATACGCCAGGACCACCCGCATTGGTAAGGATGGTTAGTCTTGGTCCCTTTGGTCGAGGTTGACGGCCAAGCACTTCCGCCATCGAGAATATTTCGCTGATGCTTTCAACTCGTAGAACACCGGCTCGTTTGAAGGCAGCATCTAGCACTTCATCGGAACCAGTTAATGAGCCGGTGTGTGATGCGGCGGCACGGGCAGCGCCTTCGGTTCTACCAGGTTTAATAACAATGATTGGTTTGCTGAGCGCAACTTCGCGAGCGGCTGATAGAAATGAACGGGCGTCTCCGATCGATTCCATATAGATCACGATGCTTTCGGTATGCGGGTCATCGCCAAGATAATAGATCAGGTCACCCCAGTCTACATCCAACATCGAACCAACGGATACAAAAGCAGAAAAGCCAACATTTTCTTTGAAGGACCAATCTAAAACGGCGGTGCAAAGAGCGCCAGATTGGCTAATAAAGGCAACATTGCCTTTACGGGCCATACCTGCCGCAAAAGTGGCGTTGAGGCCGCTCACTGGGTTCATTACCCCCAAACAGTTTGGTCCGATGATCCTCATCTTGCCTTTTCGGGCGTTCTCTAACAACTGGCGTTCAAGTTCAACACCTACAACGCCAATTTCTTTGAAACCAGCCGAAATAACAATGGCTCCTTTTACGCCGGCTTCCACACACTCCGAAATGATTCCTGGGATACTGGCCGAAGGGGTTACGATCACAGCGAGATCTACCTGATCAGGAACATCTTTGATGCTAGGATATGCTTTGATACCAAGCAAGCTAGGGCGTTTTGGATTGATGGGGAATACAGCGCCGCCAAATGGGCTGCTGATCAAATTCCACAAAATTGTGCGGCCTACACTGCCTTCTTTTTCGGTAGCGCCAATTACAGCAACATTTTGAGGAGCGAAAATGCTTTGAAGTGGGTTCGAGAGATATCGGTAAACATCATGTGATGGGTCAAATTTGGAATAGCTGGTTGGTATGTTCTCTTCTGGGTTCATTGGGGGAAAATCCTTTCAATATCGTTGATGATAATCTTTTGTGAAATTTAGAACTAAGTAATGATTATAAAGTGAAAAGCAATCTAAAGGCGAGTTAATTTATCAGTAATTTTGTTGATAAAATTAATAATGATCATTATGAAGAATGTCACTCGCGTTTACCTGATTGTTTTGCTAGTCCTACTTTGTTCAAACACGGCATTCGCCTTGGAACCAAGCGCTTTTTCGTTTTCCAAGCCGATGCTCGATAGCGATCCTTATTCATTAATTGCGGCGGTAAACCAACTTAGGGCCGCGAATGGTTTGGCTGCTTATTCCACGAATCCGATACTAATGGGAATCGCCCAGTCTCACGCTGGGTTTATGGCAGCTAGTGGTGTTTCGCATTACGGTGTTGGGGGATCTCGCCCTTATCAAAGAGCGATCGCCGCTGGATACCCCCTTGCGGGTGATCTCACACAGGGCGGTTTATTTTCTGAGAATATTACCGCTGGCAGCGATAAAGCAGTTTCGGATGCTGTTCTTGAGTGGCAAGGAGATGCACCCCACCTAAACACAATGCTTTCCTCATCGCTTACAGAAATCGGCGCTGGGGTGGTTCAGGTTGATGGTTATTATTACTACGTGATCGACTGCGGACGTTCTACAGAATCAGGCCAACCTCAGGTCATACCTACCTCAATGCAGGCTGAAATTAGCTTGCTACCATCGAATCCGGTGGTTGTTAAAACATTGGTCGCGAATACCCCCGAATCGAATGGAAAAACATTTCATGAAGTTCGTGAAGGAGAAACGCTTTGGTTGATCGCTGTATCGTATGGAACGAAGATCGACCAAATTAAAGCTTATAACCCAACCATTTTTGAAATGAACATATATCCGGGCCAAAAATTACTCATCCCAGTGGTTCTTAAACCAACCGCCACTCCTGAATTATCAACGCTAACACCTTACCCGTCCCAAACAGCGAGCCCAGCAACCGCTACGAGTGTCCCTGTTTTGTCAACTCCACAGAACGACCAAAAAATTGGTAACTTAGAAACAGGCGCGGGTTTAAACAGTATGAAAACATCCGATATTATCATTTTCATTTCAATTAGCATGGCGGCAATACTTCTAACAATTGGATTTATCTTTGCACTCAAAAAGATGCAAGAATAGGAAAAGAGAGAGAAAATATGAAAATCAGGGAAAATAAAGGGCTCACCTTCGATGATGTGTTATTGATCCCGCAAAAATCATCCATTACATCAAGGCAGCAAGTGGATACTTCCACTCGTTTAACCGATAAAATTCGCATCAACATTCCGATTCTCAGCGCAAATATGGATACTGTAACCGAAACCTCGATGGCGATTGCCATGGCGAACGCTGGCGGAATTGGCATTATCCATCGATTTATGTCGATAGAGCACCATGTTAAACAAATTAAACTCGTCAAGCGTGCCCAAGGCGTTATGGTCGAAAACCCCTATTGTATTAATTCAAACGAACTCGTTGAAAAAGCGATCGAGCTGATGCGACAATATAAGGTTGGCGGTTTGGTGGTAACAGACGATGGCGGTTTTGTAAACGGCATCATCACCACCCGGGATGTTAATTTGGTGCCAAATGGGAAATTGCTTGTTCAAGATGTTATGACCAAAAAGGAAAAGCTGGTCACACTTCAAGCGAATTTCTCGGTTGATGAGGCTAGGCGGTTGTTGTATGAAAACCGTATTGAAAAAATTCCGGTTCTAAATCCCGATGGAACAGTTCGCGGATTGGTTACAGCGCAAGATGTACTAAAACCGGTACGAAACCCCAACGCCGCTTTGGATGAAAAGGGTAGATTGCGCGTAGGTGCGGCGATTGGAGTAAGCAAAGGCGAGATCGCTCGCGCAGAAGCACTGTTAGAAGCGGGTGTTGACGTGTTGGTTTTGGATATCGCTCATGGACACGCCGACCACTGCGTCGATATGGTACGAACCCTTAGAGCAAATCATCCGAACGCGCAGATCATCGCTGGAAATGTAGCATCGAGGGAAGGGGCGCGCGATCTTACTCTTGCCGGCGCTAACGCCATTAAGGTGGGGATCGGCCCAGGGTCGATCTGCACTACCCGAATTGTGACTGGTTTTGGCGTTCCACAACTAACAGCTATCATGGATAGCGCGGAGGGAATTCGCGATACCGGAATAGATATTCCTTTAATTGCGGATGGCGGCATCCAAAAAGCGGGGGATCTTGTTAAAGCCTTAGCCGCGGGGGCTGAAAGCATTATGATCGGCAGTATGTTTGCGGGTACGGAAGAGGCCCCAGGGTCACCGGTGATTCGCGATGGACAAAAGGTGAAGGTCGTTCGAGGTATGGCCTCGTTGGCGGCAACCATGGGGCGTAAAATGGTGGAGTCGAACAATGATGAGAGCGCAGAAGACCAGGAAGATTGGATGAAGGTCGTTCCTGAAGGCGTCGAAGCAGTGGTACCGTATCGCGGAAATGTTGGTGAGGTGCTACATCAGTTGGTTGGCGGGTTACGATCTGGGCTAAGCTATGGTGGTGCCGAAAATATTAAGAAATTACAAGAAAACGCTGAGTTTATCGAAATTACCCCCGCTGGAATCCGTGAGAGCGGCTCTCATGATGTTCGAAAACTTTAATTTTTTTGAATATATATAATTTATAAGATAAAATTCATAAATATTGACAGATTAACTCCGATTTGCTATAATCTCGTACATCACTGAAAATCGCAAATTGGAGTTTAATTATGTCAGCTTTGGAAATAAAAAATCTCAAGGTTAGTGTTGAAGGTAAAGAGATCCTAAAAGGATTAAATTTAACCATAAATCAAGGGGAAGTGCACGCAATCATGGGGCCGAACGGAACAGGCAAATCCACATTAGCGTACACCCTTATGGGACATCCCGGTTACACCGTAACTGGTGGAGAGATCATCTTTAAAGGCAAGAACATTCTTGATCTTGAAGCAGACGAACGCTCAAGAGCAGGAATTTTCCTCGCGTTTCAGTACCCGGTATCCATTCCAGGTGTAACCGTGGCGAACTTCCTTCGTACCGCTATCAATTCACGCAGAAGAGCCGCCAATCCCGAGGATAAAGGAATTTCAATCCCTGATTTTAGGACCATGCTCAAAGAAAAAATGGCTCTGTTAAAGATGGACCCAGCATTTGCCGGCCGGTATTTGAACGACGGTTTTTCGGGCGGAGAGAAAAAGCGCGCTGAAATTTTACAGATGGCAACGTTGAAACCTGAGATCGCCATCCTCGATGAAACAGATTCAGGCTTGGATATTGATGCTCTGCGAATCGTTTCAGAGGGCGTTAACGCTCTAAATGGTCCTGATCTTGGTGTTTTAGTGATCACCCATTACCAAAGGCTCCTCAATTATATTAAGCCTCAATTTGTTCATATTATGATGAACGGAATTATCGTTGAGAGCGGTGGACCTGATCTCGCTCTTCGTCTTGAAGAGATGGGTTATGACTGGGTTCGTGAAAAATATGAAGAAGTTGCATAATCTACCTACTTATTGGATCAAACAATTATGAGTGAAGACGAGAAAATTTTAGAAGATCTGGGCGAATACAAATACGGTTTTTATGACCGAGATGATAACTATGTGTTCAAATCACAACGCGGTTTAAGCGAAGAAGTAGTACGTAACATTTCCCGAATGAAGCAGGAACCGGAATGGATGTTAGAGTTTCGGTTAAAAGCCTTGAAGCATTATCTTTCGAGGCCAATGCCAAAATGGGGCCCAACACTTGAAGAGCTTAATTTTGACGAAATTTATTATTATGTTAAGCCCACCGAAAAAAGTGAACGGTCTTGGGATGATGTTCCCGATGATATTAAAAAGACCTTTGATCGGTTAGGCGTACCCGAAGCCGAGCGAAAATTCCTGGCTGGTGTAGGGGCGCAATATGAATCGGAGATGGTGTATCACTCCGTTTTGGAGCATCTTGAAAAACAAGGTGTCATCTTCTTGTCGATCGAAGATGGATTAAAAAAATACCCTGATTTGTTCAGGGAATATTTTGGGAAAGTCGTACCTATTGAAGATAATAAATTCGCGGCATTAAACAGCGCTGTTTGGTCTGGTGGCTCATTCGTTTATGTCCCTAAAGGGGTAAAAGTGGATCTGCCGTTGCAAGCCTATTTCCGCTTAAATACTCCAAATGTTGGGCAGTTTGAGCGAACCATG
This sequence comes from uncultured Anaerolineae bacterium, assembly GCA_903882765.1. GTDB lineage: Bacteria > Chloroflexota > Anaerolineae > Anaerolineales > Villigracilaceae > UBA5195. The sequence goes on along the minus strand of CAIRYE010000026.1, from coordinate 11,398 downwards.
ATCATTGTAGAAGAAGGCGCGCATGTCCATTATGTTGAAGGGTGTACCGCGCCAACCTATAGCGCCAACTCATTTCATAGCGGTGTGATCGAGATCATTGTTAAAAAAGGGGCTCGCTCACGTTATTCAACCATACAAAATTGGTCTACCAATGTATACAACTTGGTAACCCAGCGCGCTATGGTGTATGAAAACGGTACCCACGAGTGGGTTGACGCGAATCTTGGGTCGAAAGTTACGATGAAGTACCCATCCTGCTACCTGATGGAACCTGGCGCGCATGGCGAGATGCTTTCGATGGCATTCGCTGGTCCCGGCCAAGTTCAGGATGCTGGCACAAAAATGGTCCATTTTGCCCCCAACACCTCAAGCAAAGTTGTCTCTAAGTCCATTTCCAAGGGCGGTGGTCGATCTTCCTTCCGCGGACTATTGAAGGTGTACAACGGCGCGAAAAATTCAAAATCTAGCGTAGTTTGTGATGCGCTTTTGTTAGATCCAAAATCCCGTTCGGATACCTATCCATATATTGAGATCGACGAAACGGATGTAACCATCGGCCACGAAGCCTCGGTTTCAAAAGTGGGTGAAGAACAACTGTTTTACCTAATGAGCCGCGGTTTGACACAAGAAGAAGCTACCACGATGGTCGTTTCAGGTTTCATTGAGCCGTTGGTCAAGGAATTGCCGATGGAATACGCGGTTGAAATGAACAGACTGATCCAATTGCAGATGGAAGGATCGATCGGGTAATATGACTAACCTAAAACTATCTCCAACAATACGCCAAACGGGACCCAAAAGTTTCCATTTTTCTGAATCTCAAATTCTCAATAATGCAGAAAACAAGGTCAGGAAAACGGCATTTGATGTTCTCAACAAAACAACTCTTCCAGATACTTCTGTAGAAGCTTGGCGCAGAACTGATCTGAAAAGTTTTCCAATAGACTCTTTCAAAATATTCACAACTTTGGATGAAATTGCTTTGCCGCAAATTCCAAAGGAAATATTAGAGCCGATGGTGGATGACAAATTTGGCGGGCAAATTATCACAACGCCTTTTTCAACCACGATCGCCCTCGATGAAGATATAAAAAATAGCGGTGTTATTTTCACCGACATCAAAACAGCCGAAACCAAATATCCGGACCAACTCAAGAAAATTCTTGGGACTTTGGTCAACCCAGAGGAAAGTATTTTTGCCGCCTTATCTGCCTCATTAGCCCAAACCGGTGTGTTTATTTATGTGCCAAAAAATGTTAAGGTAGAAAAGCCATTGCATAGTATTTTCTGGGCGGGTGGTAATGGGCTTGCCTTTATATCGAATATTTTGGTGTACCTAGAAGAAAACGCCTCCCTCACCTTTGTTCACGAATCAGCCTCTCCAAAGGAGTCAGAGGATCAGATACTTTCCTCGAATAATATTGAAATTAACCTGTCAAAAGGTGCACAATTACGATTTGTTGAATTACAATCTTGGGGCAAAAATGTGTGGAATTTTTCGCACGAACGTTCTCGAGTAGAAGAAGGGGCTAATCTTGATTGGATCATTGGTTCACTTGGCTCACGATTAACGAAGAACTTCTCCGACATTGATCTGGTCGGCGTGGGAGCAACGGGGAGAATGTCTGGTTTTTATATCACAGACAATAACCAGCACATTGATCACGATACCCAACAAAACCATTTCGCCGGAAAAACCACCAGCGACTTGCTGTTCAAAGGAGCTTTGTTAGATCACTCCCGTTCTGTATGGCAAGGGATGATCTATGTTGCTCCTGATGCACAGCAAAGTGATGGCTACCAAGCAAATCGGAACCTGATCCTCAGCGAGCATGCTCGGGCGGATTCGATTCCCGGGTTAGAGATCCTTGCGGATGATGTACGATGTACCCACGGCGCTACCGTTGGAAAATTAGAGGCTGAACCTATCTTTTACCTAAAGTCTCGTGGAATTCCACAAGCGGAAGCTGAAAAATTGGTCGTTGAAGGATTTTTCGACCCGATCATGCAGAGAATTCCATTTCAAGGTGTACGAGATCGCTTTAAAGAAGCTATTATTAATAAAATGACGAAATAACAATTCAAAAGAGGTTGTATGAAACAAATTAAGCCAACAACGCAAGCCGCAGGTGTATCCCGAAAAAGTACTCGGGGCAGCGGAAAAGACTATGCCTTCATGAGGTCGCCCAGCAATGATCAGAAATACGAAGTGGGCGATGCTGTCGATGCTTTTTGTGACCATGAAAAAGGTACAGAACGAGTGCGCGGTTGGCTTAAAGGAATTATTGTTCAAATCGATAACAATAAAATGGCCGCGGTTCAATTTCGGTCCAACGTATTTCTGACCGACGGTTGGATGGTTCCCGACCATATTCTTTGGTTTCCGATGCAATCTGAGCAGGTGCGGCCATATGGTACTGGTAAAAAGGTTCCATTGATCAAAAAAATTGTTGAGGATGAATAGAACTTTATGTTTGATGTAGCTTTGATCAGGGAAGATTTTCCCATTCTAAATCGCGAGGTACACCCAGGACAAAAATTGATCTACCTGGATTCTGCCGCGTCGTCGCAAAAACCGCTCTCGGTGATCGAATCGATGAATGACTATTACCGAAACTCAAACGCGAATATTCATCGGGGTGTTCATAAATTAGCTGAAGAAGCAACCGAAAAATATGAAGCGGCGAGGACCAAAATAGCGAAATTCATTAACTCTGAAAAAAGCAAGCAGGTCATCTACACCCGTAACACTACTGAATCGATTAACTTGGTTGCAAATACTTGGGGGCGACAAAACCTAAAAGCGGATGATTTGATCTTGCTTACACAGATGGAACACCATAGCAATATTGTTCCTTGGCAGATGTTATCTAGTCAGCTAGGTTTTTCGATCGAGTACATAAAAATTACACCAGAAGGCTTGTTAGATATAGAAGACTACAAGCAATTACTTGTTCGAGAACCGAAACTGGTGTCATTTACCTATATGTCGAATGTGCTCGGTAGTATAAACCCAGCCAAGGAATTGATACAACTGGCGCATGCCGCTGGCGCGATCACATTAGTAGATGGCGCACAGGCTGTCCCTCATTTTCCGGTAGATGTGCAAGATCTTGATGCTGATTTTTTGGCGTTCTCTGCCCACAAAATGGTAGGCCCAACAGGTATTGGTGTACTCTACGGTAAATTCGATTTACTCAAGAAAATGCCGCCATTCCTTGGGGGTGGTGACATGATCAAAGAAGTAAAATTTAGCGGTTTCTCAGCCAATGATCTTCCTTATAAGTTTGAAGCGGGTACACCCGCAATCGCGGAAGCTGTTGGGTTTGGCGCGGCGATCGACTACCTAGAATCGGTCGGCATGGAAAATATTGATCGGCATGAGAACGTAATTTTGCGATATGCCTTAGGCAAGATCATGGACGTGCCGGATGTCAAGGTTCTAAATTCCAACCCGAAACTGAAAGGTGGGGTAATAGCTTTTACCTTCGGGAAAATCCACCCCCACGATGTTGCTCAGATACTCGATAGGAGCGGAATCGCTGTTCGGGCAGGGCACCATTGCGCCCAACCTTTACACGAGTTATTCGCAATTCCCGCAACAACGCGAGCTAGTTTCTACCTATACAACACAACCCAAGAGGTGGACGCGTTTGTGGATGGCTTGTACAAAGTAAAAGAATATTTTAAATAAGGCAAAACACTGTGGACGATCTCTATCGCGAAGTTATCATTGAACACTACAACAATCCCTCGCATCGGGGTACACTCGAAAATTACAATGTAAGATTTGAGGATAATAACCCGTTATGCGGAGATCATATTGAAATAACCTTGCTAACGGATTCTGAAAATCGTATTTCGGACGCAAAATTTGATGGTCACGGTTGTTCTATATCCCAAGCAACCGCGGACATTTTACTTGACTATGTGATCAACAAAGATGTAGAAGAAGTAAAAAAAATGACCAAAGACAGCATCATCGAGCTGATCGGTATCGAACCTGGTCCAGTTCGACTCAAATGCGCATTATTGTCACTTAAAGTATTAAAAGCTGGAATTTATGGTCTCTCCTCAGCGGATGAGATCGATTTAGATGAATGAGGTAGAGTTTGGAAAATAAACAGAACCCCATAGACGAATCAATTTATGATATTTTTGAATTGGATATGGATGGGGTTGATCTCACCGAAAGATTATTTCTTACGATCAATGAACAGGCTATTATTGTGTTGAAAGTGAAAGAGAAATTGTATGCCATTGGCGATATCTGCTCACACGATGATGGACCGCTGGATAATGGGCTAATAGAGGATCACTGCATTGTATGCCCAAGGCATGGCGCGGAGTTTGATATCCGTTCCGGTAAAGCCTTAACCATGCCGGCAATAAAAGATATACCTTCGTATCCGGTATATCAAGAGGGGAACACTTTATACATTGGAATGAAAAAATGAATAAAAAAAGTCTCGCCAAAAGCGAGACTTTTTTCTTAGTGGTAGTAATCCGCGACGATCCGCAGGATATCAAAACCTTCGGCAAATTTCTTTTCCGCTAAAGCGCCGTGGCGGATCATAGTTGCGCGTAGTAAATCGGCGTTAAAGTAATATTTATCGTGATAGGTCTTGTACTCGGATAAGGCTTTTACTTTCATATCCACATCCTCTTCGGATACACCCACCAAAAAATGCGGGAAAAAACCATAACTAGATCTGACAACATCAAACCCCAGCACGGTTGTACCTCTATAGGCTCGCAGCGATTCTTCGGTTACGACGTTGTGGTCTTGGTGGATATCCGAGCGAGTGTGAACCAAAACTAAATCAGGTGAATAGTCTTTGCGAATTTTGAGAAGGTATTCGAGAATATCTTGTCGTTGCTCAGGGAATTTCCGGGTTTCAAATTTTTCGAGAATGATCTTCGATTCGGGAACGCCTAAAACCGCAAAGCTGGCAAAATGCTCTGAAACGATGTCGCTGAGGTTTGGGTTTTTCTGATTGTCTGATAAGGTTAGGCAGAGCACGTCATTGTGAGGTTGGACCTGATGCAGAAACGCTCCGCATCCTAACTCAATATCATCGGGATGCGCCCCGACCAAAAGAATTCGTTTACCAAAAAAATTCATTCTTCACCAATTCTACTGATACTTATTTCTTAGTGGCAAGTATGCCGCCAACAACCTTGGTCATCACTAGCTTGCCATCACGTTGATGCCATTTAACAGCAACTTCTTGAATGGAGCTGATCATTTTTTTGTATTCCTCGGGGGAATTGAAAAGATCGGTCCAAAGTTTTCGATCTTCATTCAAGGAGGCATGGACATATTCCATAAAAGGTTCTACTTCGGGGAAGACGAGCGGGTTTTCCCAGGTCAATAATTCAGTTTTATCGAAAATTCCATCGATAGTATTAAGAATTTCGCCCTTAAATCGGCTGGAACCGGGCATTGGAGGAATTACCTTATTGGTAGCTTCTTTGATAATGTCATAAAACATTTTTTTGTTCTCAGGGAGAGGTCCGGTAACAAATAAACGTCCGCCAGAATTGAGTACACGATAGGCTTCGGAAAAGGTAAATTTAAGATCCGCCGCGTAATATATCGCGAAAGAACTGGTTACCAGATCAAATTTTCCATCAGAAAAGTCAAAGGGTTTGTTAAAATCGAGAAATTGGAAATTAATATTCTTATTTCCCAATTTCTGTAATTTTTCATTGGCCTTGCCAAGAAGCTCCTCAGAAAAATCGCCGCCGAAGATCTCGGCTTTTCCTTTGGTGTGGGCATCAAATAAAAAACATTGTTTTCCAGCTCCACAGCCAACATCGAGAATTGTGAACCCTGGTTGGGGGTTTAGAACTTCTAAGTTCCAATCATCGATATTTCGGGTGCCGTATTTTTCATGGATCTCAATTCGTTTTTGAAGATCGGCGCTGGTTTCTTTGTAATTGATCTGCATTTTACTCCTAGTTTGAAGTTACAATTAGTTAATATTCTTATTATACCAAACCAAAATACTACTTGAATTTTATTGATTGGATTCGATCTATGTCTGAGAAAAAAGTTATACAAAGTGTAAAAGGTACACGCGAATTTTATCCCACGGAAATGGCCTTACGAAATTTCATCTACTCCCGCGCTCGCGAAGCCTCTGAATTATTTGGTTTTCAGGAGTGGGATGGCCCATTTTTGGAGACAATTGACCTTTACGCGGCAAAATCTGGCGATGAATTGGTGAAGGAGCAAGCCTTTGTTTTCCCCGACCGCGGAGGTGACCTTATCACCCTTCGCCCAGAATTGACCCCTACCTTAGCGAGGATGGTGGCACAGAAACAAAATGAGTTGACCTATCCCCTTCGTTGGTGGTCTTTTGGCCCATTTTGGCGTTACGAGCGTCCCCAACGCGGCCGATCTCGCGAATTCTTCCAATGGAATGTAGACATGATGGGCGTCAATTCACCCGAGGCTGACGCCGAATTGATCGCGGTTGCCGCGAATTTTCTTAGGTTATGTGGTCTCAAACCAGATCAAACTGTGATCCTGATCAACAACCGAAAATTGATGGACCAACAGTTTGCTGAATTAGAAATTACCCCCGAAAACCGCCTCGCTGTTTCCAATGCCGTCGACCGCAGAAATAAAATGGAATCAGACAAATGGGATCAATATGTGATCGATCTCGGTCTGACCGAAGTTCAACTCAATGGTCTAAAAAAATTACTGGCTGATTATGATCTATGGAAAACCTCTGATGAACTGGTCAGGCTTTTTGCGGCCCTGAAAGATATGGGTGTTGGGGAGTATGTTCGTTTTGATCCGAATATTATGCGCGGCTTGCTTTACTATACCGGAACCGTTTTTGAAGCTTTTGATACTTCCGGAAGCGTAAAGCGTGCAATTTTTGGCGGTGGCCGCTACGACAATCTGCTAAAAGAAGTAGGTGGAGACCCACTTTCTGGCGTTGGGTTCGCGATGGGAGATGTTGTGGTAGGGATCATCCTTAAGGAATTAGGACTGATAACAGACCAAACTTCACTGCCAGCCAAGGTCATGGTCACCATTTTTGACGCTGGAAGCTATGGGGTTTCCGCGAAAATTGCCACCAATTTGCGGAACGAAGGAATAAATGTGATTCTTTACCCAGAACCCGCCAAGTTACAAAAACAATTCAAATTTGCCGATAAAATGGGGATCAAGTCCGTCGTTGTAGTAGGTCCTGATGAAATTTCTCAAGGGAATGTAACCCTAAAAAACCTCACAGATATGACACAATCGACGATCAGTGAGAGTGAATTGGTTTCTGTCCTTTTAAAATCCTTGAAATAATAATGGCCTGTGATATAATTTTCCGGCAATTCAAAAATGGAGGCTGTAGCTCAAAGGCAGAGCGCCACACTGTGGATGTGGATGTTGAGGGTTCGAAACCGTCCAGCCTCCCTGAAAATAAGCCCATTAATTGGGCTTTTTTTGAACCTTGATCCTGAATAGGATGGCATTATGAAAAAAATAAAAGTCTTGTTCCTAGCTTCTGAAGCCGATCCGTTCATCAAAATTGGGGGGTTAGGAGATGTAGCCGGATCTTTACCGAATGCTCTACTCGATCTTGGTGATGAAATTGATGTTCGTTTAATAATCCCCCTTCATAAACAAATAATCCCAGAAACTTTTGGCATCACTCATTATTCCACTTTTGTAACTGATCTCGGCGGAAAAAAACAAAGCGTTGATGTATTCAAAACGAACAAGAAAAACCTTGAGGTTTTCTTTCTATCCGGGGAACCGATCAGCGACAAAGAAAAAGTCTATGATTCCAATATCGAATTAGATGGGGAAAAGTACATTTTCTTTGATCTCGCTGCTTTAGAATTTATAAAACGAGATGGGTGGCAGCCTTCGATCGTGATGGCCAATGACTGGCATACCGCCATTGCTCTTCACGCTATTAAGCAAAGGCAGGCTGATCCATTTTGGAGAAATGTAAAAACGGTCATCACCATTCACAACCTTTGCTATATGGGCGCGGGAACAGAAGCCATTCTTGAGCGCTTTGGCATTTCGAAGGTCATCACAGATAAGATCCCTTGGTGGGGAAAGCACGTACCCCTCCCGATGGGGATCTTGGCGGCGGATAAGATTGTAACGGTATCCCCAACCTATTCGAAGGAGATCCAGACCGCCGAATATGGCTGTGGATTGGAGGAGTATTTTCAATATCGCGCTGAGGACGTCGTTGGGATCGTAAACGGAATCGACCAGGATATTTGGGATCCCGAGAAGGATCAGGCGATCCCCCAAACATTTTCAATTAGTGAGATTGATAATAAAAAGGTTAATAAACAATATCTGCAAGAACTTTTTCATTTAGCTCCAAAGCCTTCTGTTCCACTTCTAGCGATGGTAACAAGAATGGATCAGCAGAAGGGGGTTGACACTCTTCTTGAAGCGATCGAGTTGATCTCCAGTGAAAAATACCAAATGATCATTCTTGGCACTGGAAACCCGGAGATCGAAGAAAAATGTAAACTTCTTGAAGAAAAATATCCCGAACAGGTTCGGGCGATCATTAAATACGATGGAAAATTATCCCGCCAGATCTATGCGAGCGCCGATATGATTCTGATGCCATCCCGTTACGAGCCTTGCGGTATTGCTCAAATGATCTCAATGCGGTACGGTTCTGTGCCGATCGTTCGTGCTACCGGTGGTTTGAAGGATACCGTTACAGAAGAGAGAACCGGCTTTTTATTCGAACATATAAACGCAGGCGAGTTAGCGGCAAGTATCATCAAAGCGCTAAGGACCTACAAAAAGAAGGATCTGTGGAAGCGGATGCAAACCAATTGTATGGATGAGAATTTTTCTTGGCAAAATTCCGCGGAGAAATACAAAAACCTTTTTGAGAGTTTGGTTTAGGGTAGATCAATGTCATTCAAACGAAGTTCTGGAATATTAATGCACCCAACGAGCTTTGCGAGTCCCTATGGAATTGGTGATCTGGGTCCCGAAGCCTATTCATTTATTGATTCTTTGGAGGCGGCAGGTTGCAAATTATGGCAGGTCCTTCCACTAGGACCAACCGGGTATGGTGATTCACCATATCAATGCTTTTCCGCCTTTGCGGGCAATCCCTATTTGATCAGTCCGCAACTACTGCTTCAGGATGGTTTATTAACGATAGAAGATCTCTCGGATATGCCTGATTGGGATGAGAACCGAGTGGATTTTGGGAAGATCTTCCTTTGGAAACCAGCATTGTTAAAACGGTCCTTCGGTCATTTCAATGAGTTGGAAAACTCTTCGCCAATAAAAAGCAGTTTCAATGCATTTTGTCGTGAAAACCAAGCCTGGTTGGATGAGTACAGCCTTTTTATGACGATAAAGGGGTTGAACGGCGGAAGTGCCTGGACCGAATGGGCTGAATTGTATCGATTTCGGGATGTTACTACCCTTTCAAAAGTAGAAGCCGAGCAGCAAGAAACCGTTTTGGAAATAAAATATTCCCAATTTTTGTTTTTCAAACAATGGACAGAAATCAAACAATACGCCAATCAAAAGGGCGTTCAAGTCATCGGGGATATTCCGATCTTTGTCGCCATGGATTCGGCGGATACCTGGGGAAACCCCGATCTCTTCCATCTTGATAAAAATGGTTTTCCCACCGTTGTGGCGGGAGTACCGCCAGATTATTTTTCAGAAACCGGCCAATTATGGGGTAACCCACTATACAAATGGGAGATCCATGAGAAGACCGGCTACTCTTGGTGGATCAACCGCATTAGGGCATCTCTAAGTATTTATGATATTGTTCGTATCGACCATTTCCGAGGTTTTGCCGGGTATTGGGAAATTCCATTTGGTGAGCCGACCGCTATCAATGGGCAGTGGGTAAAGGGTCCTGGTTCCAAATTATTTGAAGCTATCCGAGCCGCTTTAGGTGATCTGCCGATCATCGCGGAAGACCTTGGCGAAATAACTCCAGATGTCTTCGAGCTCCGCGATTTGTTCCGATTACCCGGAATGAAGATATTACAATTTGGCTTTTCAGGTCCCGATAACCCCTTCTTACCTCATCTCTATCCGCAGAATTGTGTTGTTTATACTGGTTCGCACGATAACGATACCGTGGTGGGGTGGTACAAAACCGCACCTGAGCACGAAGTAAATTTTTTCCACCAATATTACAACTCATCCAACCCGGATGTATCAGACGTAATGGTCAGATCGATATGGAGTTCAGTTGCCTTATTCGCGATCGCGCCATTGCAGGATTTATTGGGATTGGATACCGATGCCCGGATGAATTTTCCGGGTAAGGTGGGTGGGTATTGGGCTTGGCGAACAACCCTTGATAGTTTTAGTGACGATCTCATTCAACGCTTGCGAACCTATAACCATCTCTACTTGAGATAACCTATCAATAAAAATGCTCCAGATAATTCCTGGAGCATTTTTTTATTTCTGTCGATAAGTTGTAATGAATATTCCCGCTAGGATCAAAACACCACCAACGATCTTGATTAACGTAGGTGTTTCATGGAAGATGATAAACCCCAATATGGTCGAACCGATCGGCTCGCCTAAGAGCATTACCGAAACCAAGGAGGCTTTGACATACTTTAATGACCAATTAAACGATGAATGTCCAAGTAGCTGTGGAACAACCCCTAATAAAATTAGCCAAACGTACGTAATGGGAGTATAGCCAAAGATGGAAAGCCCCATGGTTAGAATGAGACCCAAGGAGAAGATGGCTGCCAAGCCGTATACCAAAAATATGTAAGGAATCAGAGAGAGGTTGGAGCGTAATTCTCGGCCGATCATAATATAGCCCGCTGCCATCCAAGCACCAAAGAGTGCCAAGAAGTTACCCCATAGTGAGTTGTCCTTCAGGAAGGTGTTCATATCTGGGCAAACTAAACCGTTTTGCCAAGAACAAGTATCAGAAATTCCGATGATAACCCCGCCAACAAGCGACACTACCATCCCTATCAGAAGCAGTTTGTTTACCTTTTCTTTTAGCAAGAAAGGGGCAAGGATCGCCACCCAAAGCGGCGTGGTAGTAACCAACACAACGGAGCTGGTAATACTGGTAAATTCGAGGGAAGTTATCCAAGAGAAAAAATGGAGAGAAAGAAAAACCCCTGAGATCAAACCGAGGATCAATTGTTTTCGTTTGATCGATCTTAGTTCCTCCCGATATTTTATCAACACGATCGGAGTCAGTATTAGGCTCGCAACTACCAAGCGATAGGTAGAGATAACCATAGAATTGACCGACTCGTTTTGTGAAAAGCGAATAAAAATAGATGAGGTAGACACCGATAGAATGCCGAATAAAACGACTGACGCGATAAGAAGTTGGGAAGGGGATTTTTTCATATAATTTATTAATATATTTATGAT